>NZ_SFBV01000259.1:0-17477 GCF_007095585.1 Microcystis sp. M_OC_Ca_00000000_C217Col | reverse complement strand
CAGCTTGCTGACAATTTACCACCTTGTTCCTAGAGATTCACACTTTTTGTTATCTCTGATCAAGGGTTGCGCTTGCTTTGGTTTAACCTGAGCGACTTAGTTTTTGCTGCGCTTTTTTCCGGCTTGAGATTTTGAGTTTTACGGCAACTGCTTGAGTTTTTTTGAATTAGCCCTTGACAATCAAGACAGTCGCTACAGCTTAAAAGCTTCCCGGTTTGTATAGTAAATTCGTAGGTCGGGTTGAGGCAACGAAAAACGGGTTTCTCCGAGAAACCCGTTTTCTACTCATGCACTCATGCAAAAAGATGTTTTTTCATCAAAAAAACTCGATCGCATTTAAGTGATCGAGTCGAGAAAAAATAGACTAATTACTAATAGTCGAAATCTCCACCGCCGCCTGGAGCAGCGGCTTTTTCTTTTTCGGGTTTATCCACCACAATACACTCGGTAGTTAAAACCATACCGGCGATAGAAGCGGCATTTTGTAGGGCAGAACGAGTCACTTTCGCGGGGTCAACGATACCCGCCTCAAACATATCGGAGAACTCACCAGTAGCGGCATTATAACCGACATTAAAGGGCTTTTCTTTCACCCGTTCGGCAATAACTGCACCGTTTTGGCCGGCATTTTCAGCGATCCGTTTTAAGGGAGCAGCAATGGCGCGAGAAACGATTAAAGCACCGGTTAATTCTTCATGGTGTAGGGTTTCTTTGGCCCAAGTTTCCAATTGGGGAGCCAGGTGAGCTAAAGTAGTACCACCTCCGGGGACGATGCCTTCTTCTACGGCTGCTTTAGTGGCGTTAATTGCGTCTTCTAAGCGCAATTTGCGGTCTTTCATTTCCGTTTCGGTAGCGGCACCGACTTTAATCACTGCCACACCCCCGGCTAATTTAGCCAGACGTTCTTGCAGTTTTTCTTTATCGTAGGAAGAATCGGTTTCCTCGATTTGACGGCGAATTTGCTCACAACGGGTTTTCACTGCCACGTCGTTGCCTTCGGCGACGATGGTGGTGGTATCTTTGTTCATGGTGATACGACGGGCCGTACCTAAGCTGTCAATTTTGGTGGTTTCCAGTTTTAAACCCGCATCTTCGCTGATTACTTGACCACCGGTTAAGACGGCGATATCTTCTAACATCGCTTTTCTGCGATCGCCAAATCCAGGGGCCTTCACCGCAGTGACGTTAAGAACACCGCGCAGACGGTTAACTACTAGGGTTGCCAAAGCTTCTTTTTCGATGTCTTCGGCGATAATTACTAGGGGTTTACCTTGACGGGCCACCTGTTCGAGAATGGGAACCAAATCCTGTACTAAACCGATTTTTTTGTCGGTAATCAGAATAGCGGGATCCTCAAAAACGCATTCCATGCGCTCGGTGTCGGTGACAAAGTAGGGAGAGATATAACCTTTGTCAAAACGCATCCCTTCGGTGATTTCTAGTTCGGTGGTCATGGATTTCCCTTCTTCTAGGGAAATTACGCCTTCTTTACCGACTTTATCCATGGCCGAGGCGATCATTTGACCGACTTCATCATCGTTACCGGCAGAGATAGCGCCCACTTGTGCGATCGCTTTGGAATCTTCTACGGGTTTCGCGTGTTTGGCGATTTGACTGACGAGGAAATCGGCAGCTTTATCGATCCCTTTTTTCAGAGAAATCGGGTTAGCACCGGCGGCGACGTTGCGTAAACCTTCTTTAACGATAGCGTGGGCGAGAACGGTGGCGGTAGTTGTACCATCACCTGCCACATCGTTGGTTTTTGAGGCGGCTTGGCGAATTAAAGCCACACCGGTGTTCTCGATATGGTCTTCCAGTTCGATTTCTTTAGCGATGGTGATGCCATCATTGACGATTTGGGGTGCGCCAAATTTCTTTTCGAGGACGACGTTACGACCTTTGGGACCGAGGGTGACGGCTACCGCTTCGGCCAGCAGATCCATGCCTTTTTCTAGGGCTCGACGAGCATCTTCGTTGTAGATAATAGATTTAGCCATAATGTATCGTTATTCGTGCAAAATAGGGGTTTTCAAGGGTAGATGATTAGGAAACGGAGGCGAGAATGTCTTTTTCGGAGAGGAGAACGTACTCTTCGCCACCAAGTTTGATATCGGTTCCGGCATATTTGGAGTAGAGAACTTTGTCCCCCACACCCACTTCCACAGGGGTGCGGCTACCGTCATCGTTGCGTTTGCCAGCGCCGACGGCCACGACTTCTCCGATTTGGGGTTTTTCTTTAGCGGCATCGGGAAGGAAAATGCCACCGGCGGTTTTTTCTTCGCTGGGGCTAACTTTAACGAAAACTCGATCGCCTAGGGGTTTAACAGTTGTTACGTTGATGCTGACTGCAGCCATGGAATATCCTCCGTTTGTCTTGTATTTGGGTAAGTGCCTTTTCCAGATTAGCACTCTTACCTTCCGAGTGCTAATTTACCGAAATAGAAGTCCCCCTGACAACGGCTCGATCGGTACGGGTTTCCGAACTATGGTGTTAAGCTAGGGTTTGCTGAAAAAGTTTGTTGGTCGGGTCAGGAATCAGTATTCTCCGAGTCAGGAGAATTAAGAATGAGCATTAATCAATTGAATGCTCTATTTAAGAATTTTAGGCAATTTTATGCTTATTTCTCTCATTTTTGCCCTCTCAAAAATTAATTAGGGTTTGCTGAATAAATTTGAAATGTAGGCAACCTTGCGTCTTCATCGGCCCGCGTCCTGTAGGGGCGAAGCATTCGGGCAATAACCTATCGGTGAAACCGGAGATTTTCTATCCGAATGCTTCGCCCGTACTTTTTGCCGCAAACCCTACTTATGCAAGAACTCTAGTGTAAGCTGTTGTGCAAAAACAAAAGAGTTGAGCGGAAACACTCAACTCCTTTGTTTTTTATGCTTGATTCTATCTATAAAGTGTTATTGTGACTGCCAAAAACTTGCGCTTTTAGTGCATCAATTTCGGCTAATAACTCGCGACGATTTTCATCTTTGAGCAGATAGCGCCAGACAAACCAACCAGTGTAAACGATCCCAACTAATTGTAGGATAGGAGCAAGGAGGGGAATATCATCGATCGCATCTAAGACCGCTAGGGTAACTTTTACGGTGACAAAACTCGCTAAAATTGCCCCCAGAACGATTAAAGGTTTTTTGTATCCAGAGAAGAAACTACCGATATAATCGGGGACATTAGCCAGATAGGACATTACCGAATCCCAAACTGGTTCTACATATTCAGACCAAATCTGTTCGGTGCTGCTGCTGCTGGGTTTGCTCAGAGACCCGGGTAAATCTGTTCTAATCGGATTTTGTGTTTCGGTGGGTTGCATTGATTCCATATTAACTGATCCTCATCATAAAGGTTAGACAGTGCGCGAATACGACCAACGGGGGTCAATTTTAACAGACTGAATAGACTAACTCGCTGTTGCCCATATTATCGGATAATTGCGATAGTAGGCGGAAAGTTTCTCAACAACTATTAAGAATCAAGGATTTAGCTTCTCAATTTTATCGTCAGTCTGACCGCAATTCTCTATTCTAACAGCAGGTAGCGATCGGAGTTGAGGAATCAGGGGGTGTCAGTTATCAGTGAACAGTAATCAGTTATCAGTGGGGAGATAGGGAGTAAAAAGCCGGTGGGTTACGGCGAATACTCAATTTTTAGTGAGATTATAACTTATTTTCGCCTAACCCACCCTACAGATGATTACCTATTCCTGGATAAGTTGCATGGGTGCGGTGCGAGGATCGATGATTTTCTGACCTAAACCCGAAAATTTGACCGCTAGATTCATTTTTTTGCCCGTACCGAGGATATGGGTCACTTCTCCTTCTCCAAAAGTAGAGTGTAACACTCGATCGCCTACCTGCCATTTTCTTTGATTAGAGGCGGTTGTTTGAATGGGAACCACTTTTGGGGTCTTTTTGGGTTTCAGGTTGCTTGTGAGCAATTCTGGGGGCAATTCCTGCAAAAATTGGGAAGCTACCTTAGTCTCTTTATTTCCCCAGACATATCTTTCTTTTGCGTAGGTTAAAAATAATTGTTCCTTGGCCCGAGTCACTCCCACATAACACAAACGCCGTTCTTCCTCAAGAGCAATGGGATCGTTTAAACTACGATTATGGGGAAAAATGCCCTGTTCTAAACCGACTAAAAAGACGATAGGAAACTCTAAACCTTTGGCTGAATGTAGAGTCATTAACGATACTTTTTCCTGACCTTCCTGAAGATTATCTAAGTCCGAGGCTAAACTAGCACTAGCGAGAAATTCCCGTAGATTAGTTTCCTCATTTTCCTCTTGAAATTGTACCACGGCGGTATAAAGTTCTTGGATATTTTCGATCCGGGTATCAGCTTCCTCGGTTCCCTGCTGTTTTAATTCATCAATATATCCCGAATTTTCCATGATTTGATCTAGGATTTCACTAGCGGATAAATCGGTGATTTTTTCTTGCAGGTTTTGGATAGTTTTAGCTAATTTATTGATGCTTTTAGTCGCACGACCAGCGAGAGTATTAACGGAAGTTTCATCGCTGATAATTTCCCATAAAGGTACTCCTAATTCTTGGGCAGCTTTGAGCAAATTATCGATTGTGGTTTTACCGATACCGCGCCGGGGAGTGTTAATAATTCTCAGTAAACTAACGGTATCAGCAGGATTGGCAATCACTCGTAAATAAGCGATCGCATCTTTAATCTCCTGTCGATCATAAAATTTAAATCCCCCGACAATATTATAGGGGATATTATTGCGAATTAACCCATCTTCAAAGGGACGAGATTGGGCATTAATTCGGTAGAGAATAGCAAAACTACCCCAATTTAATTCGGGGTTTTCTTGGGTAAATTCTCTGATTTTATCGATAACAAAAGCTGCTTCTTCCTGTTCATCTCTGGCTTTAAAAACATAGATACTATCGCCCCCTTCTCTAGTGGGAACAAGGACTTTATCGATTCTTTGACTATTCTTTTCAATTAATTTATTGGCCGCTTGCAGAATATTTTCCCGTGAACGATAGTTTTCCTGTAGTTTCACCATCGTGCGAGTATCATCATCGGGTAAACCATCGCCAAAGTCCGCTTGAAAATTGAGCAAAATAGTAAAATCTGCCATCCGAAAACTATAGATAGATTGGTCGGCATCACCCACCACAAAAATCGATCGATCCGTCCAATTCCACTCACTTTTTTTTGTTTCACCATTGGTGGACAAAAGCCGAATTAACTCGTACTGAATCCGGTTAGTATCTTGGTATTCATCGACTAAAATATGCTTAAATTGCGTGTGCCAATAACCGAGAATAGATTCATTTTGCTGAAAAAGACGGACTGGAACCAGTATCAAATCATCAAAATCTAGGGCGTTATTTTGTGCTAATTGCATCTGATAAGTCTGATAAACCTCAGAAATGACCCTTCCCCGAAAATGAGGGTTTTCTCTGGCGTAATCTGTGGGGGTTAAACCTAAATTTTTGGCATTACTAATCGCATAACGTAGATTGCGAGCATCAAATTTTTTATCGTCTAAATTCATTTGTTTAGTGACGATATTTTTCACCAAACTCTGGGCATCAGATTCGTCCATAATTGAGAAATTCCTTTGCCAACTATGACCATATTCATCCTGATATTTATTAATGTCATAGCGCAAAATTCGACCGCAAAGACTGTGAAAAGTCCCAATCCAGAGTTTTTTAGTATAATTCCGATAAACTTGAGAAAAGAGTTTTTTCTGTTCGTATTCTTCCAAAAGTTCTAATCTTTGACCGTATTTTTCCTGTGCTTTCTGTTGAGCAAAAGTTTTTTCAATTCTAGTTTTCATTTCCCGGGCCGCCTTATTGGTAAAAGTGACCGCGAGAATATTTTCCGGCTCGACCCCGTGATGACGGATCAAATGGGCGATACGATAGGTTAAAGCGCTAGTTTTTCCCGATCCTGCTCCAGCAACCACCAACAGGGGGCCGCAAAAATGCTCCACAGCAAGGCGCTGGGAAGGATTGAGTTGTTCTAAATAATCGGCTGTGACTGTCATAATCTTTCCGTATAGCTCTGCGACCTCTATTAATCAGGCTACATCATCGAGACGGCTATCGGGCATTAGTCAACCCCTTCAAGAAATAAAAATTTTTTGGGCTAGTTTGTTTCAAATCGCTCAAGATTCTAAGTTGTCATCTACAATGGAATTAGCGGAGACGAAAGTTTCCGTTCACTCCTCACACCACACTCCGTCCGAACAATGTTCGGGCGGTTTCTTATTGAAAATACTTTATCTCTACAAATTCCCTGTTACACTGTATTATCAAAGATTTCTTGGAATCTTTTTGCGTTCAAACGTACTACTATGTGAGGGACAT
Source organism: Microcystis sp. M_OC_Ca_00000000_C217Col (assembly GCF_007095585.1). NCBI lineage: Bacteria > Bacillati > Cyanobacteriota > Cyanophyceae > Chroococcales > Microcystaceae > Microcystis > Microcystis sp. M_OC_Ca_00000000_C217Col. The sequence goes on along the minus strand of NZ_SFBV01000259.1, from coordinate 11,129 downwards.
CACTTGTCTAAACGTTATTTGTTCACCTCCGAATCGGTTACAGAGGGACATCCCGATAAAATTTGTGACCAGATTTCTGATACTATTCTCGATGCTCTGTTATCCCAAGATGACCACAGTCGTGTAGCGGCTGAAGTGGTTGTCAATACAGGGTTAGTCTTGATTACTGGTGAAATCACCTCGAAAGCACAGGTTCACTTCGTCGATTTAGTTCGCAAGAAAATCGCTGAAATCGGCTATATCAACGCAGATAACGGCTTTTCCTCGAATAGTTGCACCGTTTTAGTCGCTTTAGACGAACAATCTCCCGATATTTCCCAGGGGGTCACGGCTGCTCAGGAAAATCGCGAACTTCTCAGCAATGATGAACTCGATAAAATTGGTGCGGGAGACCAGGGTATTGTCTTCGGTTTCGCTTGCAATGAAACCCCCGAATTTATGCCCTTACCGATTAGTTTAGCCCACCGCATCGCTCGCCGTCTAGCGGCAGTCAGAAAAACCGGTGAACTTTCCTATCTGCGTCCCGACGGTAAAACGCAAGTATCGGTCATTTATGAAGATGGTCGTCCCGTGGGTATCGATACTATCCTTGTTTCTACCCAACACGATGCTACTATCGGCGATATCACTGATAATGATCTCGTCCAACAAAAGATTAAAAGTGATCTCTGGAAAGCGGTAGTAGAGCCGGTTTTCAGCGATTTAGAGATTAAACCCGATGCCAACACCCGTTATCTGGTTAATCCCACCGGAAAATTCGTCATTGGTGGACCCCAAGGCGACGCGGGATTAACGGGACGGAAAATTATCGTCGATACCTACGGTGGCTATTCTCGTCACGGTGGCGGCGCTTTCTCCGGTAAGGATCCTACCAAAGTCGATCGCTCCGCGGCCTATGCTTGCCGTTATGTGGCCAAAAATATCGTCGCTGCTGGTTTGGCCGATAAGTGCGAGATTCAAGTGGGTTATGCGATTGGGGTAGCTCGTCCGGTGAGTCTCTTCGTGGAAACCTTTGGCACTGGCAAAGTCGCTGATGATGTGATTCTGGACTTAATCAATAAATACTTTGAACTTCGTCCGGCCGGTATTATCCAAACCTTTAACCTGCGCGGTTTACCCTCGGAAAGAGGCGATCGTTTTTACCAAGATGTGGCCGCTTATGGTCATTTTGGGCGCAATGATCTCGATTTACCCTGGGAAAAGACCGATAAAGCCGCTATCCTCAAATAAGCTTTGACTTCTGTGGTAGTATAGGGTTAGAAATTAACTGCAATTTTTGATTGAGGAGTAGAGTTTCAGGCTCTATTCCTTTTTTCGACGGTTTTTAAACAGAAAAAGCTATATTTATCAGTCAATCGAATCTGTCTTTCTGTTTGTGTTCTTTGTGCCTTTGTGTTTATCCTTAACTCTTATGGTATAACTGGACAACAAAAGGTTTGGTTTTAAACTTTAGCCTCCCTATTCTCTGGGTCCTCTTGTAGCTAAAAATAGCTCACCTCTTATTTGTTGATGAGTGAAGGTGAATATAGCTTTTCTCATCAAGATGCAGTGTAACCTGATTGGGTAAGTAAAACTTCCCACCTCATCATTAAGATAACTGCTATATAGTTAAAATTGACAACTTAGGTGTTTAGCGATTTTTGTCAATTATTTTTCTCTAGAGCGAACTAATCAATTAAGTCTCTTGCCAGATAAGGATTTAGTCGATTTATGCTCCCCTATCGAACCATACCAAGTAACGAAGAGCCACTTAGGTTAAGATGATGCTAGGTTTCACCAGTTAAAGAGCTATGGATAACAAAGTTCTCGACGTTCGCCATCTCACCGTTGAATTTTCTAATCAGAAAAGAACAACAGTCGCCGTTAATAACATTAGTTTTAGCTTGCAGAAAGGTCAAGTTCTCGGTTGTGTGGGGGAGTCGGGTTCAGGAAAATCCGTCACCTCCCTTGCACTCATGGGATTGGTTCCCTCTCCTGGAAAAATTACCGGGGGAGAAATTTGCTTTCGTCCGGCAAAAGGTCCGTCAATGCAAGCAGTAGATTTATTATCTATTCCCCCGGAAGAATTGCGTTATTATCGCGGGGGAGAAATGGCGATGATTTTCCAAGAACCAATGAGTTCTCTTAATCCAGTTTATAACATCGAGTTTCAACTCACAGAAGCAATTTTACTGCATCAAAAAGTCACCACTGAACAGGCAAAAAATCAAGCCATCTCTCTACTGCAAGAAGTGCGCTTATTACCCAGTGATGAACAGTTGGAGGAGAAGTATATAGAAACTTTTCCCTTAGAAAATAAGGGTCATGTCAGAGAAAAAATTAGAACTTATATTCAGGAACAAAAAGAGGCAATTCTCAAGCGTTATCCTCACGAATTATCGGGGGGACAATTACAAAGGGTAATGATTGCCATGGCGATTTCTTGTAATCCTACCCTATTAATTGCCGATGAACCAACCACCGCTTTAGATGTGACTGTCCAAGCAGAAATATTAAGATTATTAAGAGATTTGTGTAAAAGCGATCGAGAAATGTCAATGGTTTTTATCTCCCACGATTTAGGAGTTATTAACGAAATTGCCGATCAAATTGTCGTGATGTATCAAGGAGAAATTGTCGAACAGGGAACTAAAGAAGAAGTATTAAATTATCCCCAACATCCCTACACAAAAGGTTTACTTGCCTGTCGTCCTCGCTTAAACTCTCGTCCAGAAAAATTGCCCACCGTCAGCGATTTTTTACGAGTGGAAAAAGACTCTCAAGGTAAGATTATTGAATTACAGGAAATTACTCCACCAGCAGTTAAATTTATTACTCTCCAAGAGGAAGAAAGCAGAATTGAAGGTTTACAACATCACGAGAATATTTTATCGGTAGAAAATTTATCGGTTAGATTTCCAGTTAAGGGAGTTTTCGGGCAAGTAAAGACCTTTTTTAATGCCGTAGATCAGGTCAGTTTTGCCGTTAAACGGGGGGAAACCCTGGGTTTAGTCGGTGAGTCGGGCTGCGGAAAATCTACCTTAGCAAGGACAATTCTGCGCTTAATTCCTGCCACTTCTGGAGATATCTATTTCCGAGGAGAAAATCTCGCTAAATTAAACCCCAGCGATCCAAAATTAAGACTACTGCGCCGGGAATTACAGATAGTTTTTCAGAATCCCTACAACTCCCTGAATCCCCGTTTATCCATCGGTAAAGCAATTTTAGAACCGATGGTTATTCATCATACCGGCGGCAATTACAAAAAGCAACGGCAACGAGTAGAATATTTATTAGAACGAGTTAAACTCGATCCTAATTGGTTTGATCGCTATCCCCATCAATTATCGGGAGGACAACGACAAAGGGTGTGTATTGCTCGCGCTTTAGCCTTAAATCCTCAGTTTATTATCTGTGATGAATCTGTCTCTGCTTTAGATGTTTCCGTGCAAGCGGGAGTCTTAAATTTACTCAAAGAATTACAGCAGGAATTTAATCTCACTTATATCTTTATTTCCCACGATTTAAGTGTCGTCAGATTTATGAGCGATCGCATTATGGTGATGAATAAAGGTAAAATTGAGGAAATTGGTACAGCTAACGAAATTATCAACTCTCCCCAAAGCGATTACACCCGTAAACTTATCGCTTCCATTCCCCAATTTACCGAAAGTCTTGCTAGTTAAGTAGCTGGTTATAATTAAATTAAAAATGGATTTTAGCTTCGATCCCCCCTTAGTCCCCCCTTAATAAGGGGGGTGTCTGACAACTTTTAACACCTACCTACTTAAAATTAGCAGTCAAACCGAAAGGATTAGCTGCCTCTAATTGTGCCGATAAACCTAACAAAGTGATTTCATCAGCAGGTTTACCTACTAACTGAATTGCCACGGGTAAACCCTGACTATCAACCCCTGTGGGTAAAGCAATCGCGGGTAAACCACTCGCATTAGCAATCGGAGAAGGAGCAATCCAACGAATTATATTATTAATCGCTTCTTCTGGTGGTAAATTTTCCCACTCACCAATTCCGGGGGGTTGATGTAGGAAAATGGGCAAAAGTAAGACATCAAAATTATCAAACATCGCCACAATTTGCCGCGAAATAATGTGCATCTGCTGCACTGCTTGCAGGTACTCCCCCGCGCTGCCAGAATTCTCTAATAACCATTGATTAAGGGGACTTAATAACTGCTTGGGAATTGCCGCCGCTGCCGTCCCCGCTTGCCAAATACGGCGAAAAGGAGCGATTAAAGCCTGTAAATCGGGAGAATACTCGGTTAAATGATGCCCCATGTCCTCTAAAATTTTAGCCGTCTCGATCACAGCATTTTTATAAACGGAAGCCGCTTCACCGAAGGGAGATATGGAAGTAGAAAAAGCGATTCTTAGGGGTTTTACGCCTCTCTGAGTGGCTTCTAGGAAAGAAAAGGGCGGATCGGGTAGCCAGTAGGGATCGCCCGTCGTATAGCCCGAAATCACGGTAAGCAGCGCCGCCCCATCTGCCACCGTCTTAGAAAGAGTGCCGTTAGTGGCGATACCGCTTTGAAATTCCCCCACCGGGGCATAGGAAACGCGCCCACGACTGGGTTTTATCCCCACCAAACCGCAACAACCCGCCGGAGTACGAATGGAACCACCACCGTCGGAACCCTGGGCAATCGGGCAGAAACCCGCCGCTACCGCCGCCGCCGCGCCGCCACTGGAACCTCCTGCGGTATAATCGCGGTTGAAGGGGTTACGAGTCGGCAAAAAACCCGGATTTTCGGTGTAGGGAAAGGAACCTAACTGGGAAGTGGCAGTTTTGCCCAGAAGGATAAAACCCGCCATTTTCATTCTGGTGACGATTCCTTCGTCGTATTGGGCGATATTTCCCTGTAAGGCGGCGACTCCGTAACTAACTGGCATTCCAGCGACGGCATTTAAGTCTTTAATGGCGGTGGGAACTCCAAAAAAAGGCGGTAATTCGGCAGTATCGGTGATTTGACTTAATTGTTCCGTTTGGGCGCCCGCGGTTGCTAGGGAGCTTTCCCCGGCGACATGGACAAAACCACCAATTTGACTGTCAAATTTTTCAATTCTGTCGAGGTATAAATGGGTTAATTCTAGGGGGGAGATTTGTTTAGTGCGAATCAGTTGGGCTAATTCTAGGGCAGATTTTTGCAATAATTCATCACTCATGAGCGATCGAGGTAAAATAGGTAAGTGAAAATAATTATATTCGTTAGTGGGAAGATGGTTTTAAAGGAAAAAAGAAAAAGTTAAAAAAGACCATTACTGTAAAAATTTCCCTATCCCCTATCCCCCCTTGTCTTGGAAAATTATGACCTCACAGTTAATTGAAATTCTCTCGGCTGACGAAATTCGTCGCACCATTACCCGTTTAGCTTCCGAAGTTATCGAAAAAAGTGGCGATTTAAATAATTTGATTTTGATCGGTATCTACACGCGAGGAGTGCCTTTAGCTAATTTAATTGCTAGTCAAATTGAGAGCTTAGAAGGGGTAAAAGTTCCCGTGGGAGCGATCGATATTACCTTCTATCGCGACGATCTTGATCGCATTAAAACTCGCACTCCTGCTAAAACCAAAATGCCCCTAGATGTCACGGGAAAAACCGTGATTTTAGTCGATGATGTTATCTATAAAGGTCGCACAATCCGCGCCGCTTTTAATGCTATTATTGAGTATGGCAGACCGCAAAAAATCCGCTTATTAGTCCTCGTTGATCGTGGTCATCGGGAATTACCAATTCACCCGGATTTTACGGGCAAAAAACTACCCACCGCAGCCGAGGAACAGGTAAAGGTTTATCTACAAGAGATTGACGGCAAAGATGGGGTGGAATTAATCAAATAAAGAGGAGTTAAGACTATTAGCGAGGAAGGAGTTTGGTAACTAATCCCCAGAGGAAAATAAACAGGATTGCCCCGATAATAGCCACAAAAATACCCGGTATGCTCAAGCTAGAACTCCCTAGGGCAAAACTGCCAGTTTGAAGCAAATTTAACAGGGTTCCCCCCACAAAAGCCCCGATAATTCCTAGCAAAGTCGTGGCAAAAATACCACCCCCCTGTCGCCCAGGATAAATAGCTTTTGCGATCGCACCAGCAATAAAGCCCAAAATTATCCAAGAAATGACATTAATCATGATTTTAATCCCGTTCAGTTAATTTTGTCTTTGATGTTTTCGATTGCGTCCTGGGCAGCGTTTTTCATGTCCTCCAACAAATTTTCTGCCTTATCTTTGACATCAGCTGCCACGTTCATTGCCGCTGCTTGTACCTGCTTTAATTCTCCTTCTGCTTTCATTTTCTCGTCGCCAGTTAATTCTCCAGCAGCCGATTGTACTTTCCCCTCGACATTTTTGGCAGCCGCTTTCATTTTGTCTTCGATGCTCATAAATTTTTCCTCGGTCAAGAAATTGTTCTTGTTATTTTTATAACACAAATGCGGTAATTACTGCCCTTTAAAAACTTAAATAAATCTTAAGTTTTTGGAAATAATTATTATTGGTTTCGCCATTGAGAGCGATCTATATCTGGCAAGGCTTGCGCTTATTGTTAATTTTTTTGTCGTTTAAAAAACTTAACAAATTTAACCATCGAATCACCAGAGTCTGCTGAAGCTTTTACCCTCTATATATTTGCTAAATAAAAAAATCATCTATTTTTAGGGCAAGGTAAAAGCAGCAATTACGGGATAATGATCGGAAGGAATCAGATTCAACCAACGGGAAGGATCGACTTTTGCCCAATCTAACTGCAAACGGCTATCATAATAAATGGTATCGATGGCTAAATAAGGGGTATCGGTATAATTATTAAAGCTCATTTGTTCGGCTAATTCCAAATCGGCTAAAGCATCCTTTAATCTAATTTCTGACTGGAGAGGTTGAGTTAAAATCTGACGGGGTAATCGTTGAGAATTAACATTAAAATCACCCGTTAAAAATAGGTAATCTTTTGTTAAATCTAGTTGACAAAAATGCTCCTGTATGCACTTAGCACCTAAGTCCTTAGCTTTGTCGCTATAGTAATCGAGATGGGTATTATAAAACTGCAAAGTTTGCCCCTCAAGAGTGCGAAATTTAGCCCCCGTTACCATGCGGGGATAAGGATTACCCCAAGCTTCAGTGATACTGCCAACAATATCGGGAGTTTCTGATAGCCAAAATTCGTATATTTCTAAACATTTTAACCGACTTGGTTGATATAAAATCGCACAATGTTCATCTAATCCTGTCCCTCTGCGATCGCTGCCTAAACTTTGGTATTTTGGCAATAAACGGTGTAGATCCAATAGTTGATTAGCGCGAGCTTCCTGAGTACCAATTATATCGGGAGAATAGTGAGCAATTAGAGCCGCTACTGCTTCCCTTCTTACTCGCCAATTACGCTCATCAGGATCGGGTTTATCGTAGCGAATATTAAAGGACATTGCTGTTAGTTTCATAGGAAAATGGAGAATGAGGAAGGGAATCGGGAGTGGGAAGTGGGGAAGTGGGGAAGTGGGGAAGTGGGGAAGTGGGGAAGTGGGGAAGCTGTCTCATCACCCTATCACCCCAAAACCCTCCGCAACGCGCACGCAGTGACCACCCTATCTCCTGACTCCTAATAATTAATTATCAGGATTTTTTGGCAATTGTCCAGAAGGGAAAAGTTTGACTGGGATTGATGATAACCCCCGTGATGCCATGGCGAGCAAAAGCGTATTCCTTGGTTTGCCAAAGAGGAATATAGGGAACTTCATCGGCGAGAATTTCTTGAATTTTGCCAAAAATCTGCTTTCTTTTGGCTGGGTTACTTTCCCGACGGGATTGTGCGATTAATTGATTCATTTCTTGACTGTAAAAAAATGAGCCTTGACTTTGCGATCCTCCTTCTTCACAACCAGTTTTTGGGGAACCTTTAGCACAATCTAAAAAGGGATAAATATAGTTATCTGCATCCAAAAAATCGGGATACCAATTAGATAGAGCAGTGGTATAAAGTCCCCGGCTAATATTACGGAAAAAGGCCGCTCCTAGGATACTATTGGGTTCAAATTGAATCATATTATCTAAATCCCGTTTTGCTAGAGCTTTCATCACTGCTGCCACGCTGCTGGAAGTAATCGATCCCGAGGAGTGCCAAACTTCTACAATTGCGGGTTTTTCTGGACTATAACCAGCAGTTTTTAGTAATTGTTTTGCTTGCTCTATATTATGGTTGCCATAGCGCTCTTTAAACACCGGTTGTGACTCGGAAAAAGTAGTAGGAATGAGACTAAAAAGAGGTATCCCTTGACCTTGTAAAATGCGATCATTAAGTAAATCTCGATCGACTAGAGAAGCAATTGCTTGTCGCACTAAAATATTATCGGTGGGTTCACTTTTGAGATTGACGCTCATAAAGTTAATTGCTGCCCCAGAAGATTCGATCGCTTGCCATTTTCCCTGGGCTGCTTCTGTGCGTAATTTTCTCACTTGAGGAGGCAGTAAAGATTGATAAGCAATATCCACCGCACCTGTTTGAAAACCGTTAAATAAATTGGCAGGATTCGAGAGATAAATTTGCACATTAACTCCCTTATTTTTGGCCGGTTCTCCCCAATAGCGATCGAAGGCTTCTAAACTAAAAGAATCGCTAGTAACTGCTTTTAATCGATAATGTCCTGTGCCGATAAATTCTTCGGGTTTAAATTTACCCTCGCCAATTTGATAAAATTTGGGTGAAACCGCACAGGCTCCGGGGTAAGCTAAAAGAGCGGGAAAAGCGGCAAAAGGTCTTGTTAGTTTAATAGTAATTTCGTCTTCTTTTGTAGCGGTGATTTTATCAATTGTATCCCGGAGAAGAAAGGACGGTTCGCCACCATTTTTGATGAATCTTTCTAGGGAAAACTTCATCGCCTCTGCGTTAAAAACCGTGCCATCATGAAAGATAACTCCCCGACGTACTGGGATAGTATAAGTCAAACCATCGGGGCTAATTTGGGGCAATTCCGTGGCAAGGAGAGGCTTTAAATTAGTGGTTCCTTCGGCGTAGGTGTAGAGAGTTTCACCGAGATTATAAATAATAAAAAGTCCCGCTAACTCATAACTATCGGCCGGATCGATCGAGCGTGGTTTTAGGGTTGTCCCAATCATCAGGCGATCGCTATCTACTTGTAGTAAATTGGAATTAGTGGACTGACAGCCCACAGTCAGAAGAAGACAGAGGCAAAATAAACTTAAATAGCGATAAAGTTGGTGTAAAGGTTTCATCGATAGCGATTAACGGCAGCTAGGTATCAATCAATCCTATCATTTTTGTGCATAATCTTTTCCCCTAGGTTCCCTTAAGGAACTAGGTTGATTGCCTAATTGGTTGGGGAAAATTCTTCAATAACTGCACTGATTACCCAGACAATTAAACTAAATTTTCTGGTCGATGATGGCAAAAACTTGATCAATTTGGACAAGAAGAAGACCCTGGGCAGCAAAGGGTTTAAATGGTTCAGAATAGCTGGAGCTATGGAGGCAGATAGCAACCGATTAGAAACTCATCTTCTTTTATCTATCAGCCATTTAAGTAAGTAGTTATAATTAAATTGAAGATAGATTTTGCCTCTGATCCCCCCTTAGTCCCCCCTTGATCCCCCCTTAGTCCCCCCTTAGTCCCCCCTTGATAAGGGGGGTGTCTGATAATTTTTAACGACTACCTACTTAGGTTACTCCTGTCCCTTCCAAACAAGCTCGATCGAAAATTGCCCCCGTGGTTACTGCCGAGGCTAAACTAGCACAAAGAAGATTGGCATCAGTAAAATTTGTTCCGCGTAAAATCGCCCCGAAAAAAATTGCTTCCTCTAAATCGGTTGCCGACAGATCTGCTCCGGACAGATTAGCGCTAGTAAAATCCGCTTGGGTTAAAATCGCCCCGACAAAACTCACTCCCCGGCCATCGACACCGCGAAAATCCGCCCCGGACAAATCTAGATGATTAAAAACCGCCCCGGCTAAAAAAGCGCCGGCCAAACTTGCCCCAGTCACGATCGCATCGAGGAGAATTGCCCCGCGTAAATCGGCATTACGAAAATCTGCTCCCCTTAAATTTGCCCCCGTCAGGTCAGCACCGCGTAAATTTGCCCGTAAATTCGCCCCGGCTAGGTCTGCACCCGCTAAATCAGCCCCTGACAAGTTCATGCCCCCTAAATCTTTTATCTCACCCCGACGAATTGCTAATAAATCAATACTGGGAAAAGTCATGTTCAGCCACGGTTAAATACTGTAAAAATATCTTAGAATATTCGTAAACCTTTGTTAAGAAAGCGCTCCATGTCCCTAGAGCTATTATCCCTAGAAAATATTGAAGAAATCGCCCACCAATACGGATACTGGGCAGTATTTATCGGTATCACCCTCGAAAATACCGGGATTCCCATCCCAGGAGAAACCATCACCATTGTCGGCGGCTTCCTTGCCGGTAGCGGTGATTTGAACTATTGGTTAGTTTTAGTCAGCGCAATTACAGGAGCAGTTTTGGGTGATAATTTTGGCTATTGGCTCGGTCGCGCTGGAGGTTGGCCGTTTTTGTTAAAAGTTGGCAAATTCTTTCGGATTCCGCCTCAAAAACTAGAATTAGCCAAGGAACAATTTAGTAAAAATGCACCCCGGGCGGTCTTTTTCGGTCGCTTCGTGGCTTTGTTAAGAATCTTTGCAGGTCCCATGGCGGGAATTGCCCGAATGCCCTACGGTCGCTTTTTCCTCTGTAATCTCGGTGGAGCAACGGTGTGGGCGACGATTATGGTGACATTATCCTTCTTTTTAGGCCGTTTGTTCCCCTTGCACCAGTTAGTTACTTCTATGGCTCGTTTTGGTATCTTGGCTTTAATTATCGTCCTGGCCTGGACAATTATTCACCCCATCCTTGAGTCACGGAAAAAGGTGGCTTAAGTCCGTCATTTCAGTTATCAGTTATCAGTTATCAGTTATCAGTTATCAGTTATCAGTGATCAGTTATCAGTGATCAGTTATCAGTGATCAGTTATCAGTGATCAGTTATCAGTGATCAGTTATCAGTTATCAGTGATCAGTTATCAGTGATCAGTTATCAGTGATCAGTTATCAGTGATCAGTTATCAGTGATCAGTTATCAGTGATCAGTTATCAGTGATCAGTTATCAGTGATCAGTT
>NZ_SFBV01000258.1:0-15455 GCF_007095585.1 Microcystis sp. M_OC_Ca_00000000_C217Col | reverse complement strand
TCCCCACTTCCCCACTTCCCCACTTCCCCACTTCCCCACTTCCCCACTTCCCCACTTCCCCACTTCCCCACTTCCCCACTTCCCCACTTCCCCACTTCCCCACTTCCCCAGCTTATGATTCCCCTACAATTAACCCTAAAAAATTTTCTCAGTTATCGCGAGGCAGTGCTAGATTTTCGCGGATTACATACTGCCTGTATTTGTGGTGCCAATGGTGCAGGAAAATCCTCTTTACTCGAAGCAATTACTTGGGCAATTTGGGGGGAAAGTCGCGTCTCGATTGGTGATGATGTGATTCATGCGGGCAGCGATTATGCGCGGGTAGATTTCGAGTTTAGTTATGGGGGAGAAATCTATAAAATTATCCGTAGTCGTCACCGGGGGGGGAAAGCTTCTGGTTTAGATTTTCAGGTGATTAATGATCAAAGTTTTCGTCCTTTATCGGGTAAAAGTATTAAAGATACCCAAGCACAGATTAATACTTATCTAAAAATAGACCATAAAACTTTCATTAATTCTGCTTATTTACGACAGGGACAAGCGGACGAGTTTATGAAACAGCCTCCCAGTGGTCGTAAACAGATTTTAGCAGAATTATTACAACTTGATCGCTATGAAATTTTAGCAAATAAAGCCAAGGATATATCGAAACAATTTGATGGACAGTCCCTCCAGATTGAGCAGCAGGTAGAAACTATCAAACTCCGTCTTCAGGAGAAAAATTCTTATCAAGAACACCTGCAAGAGTTAAGCAGCCAAATTAACCAAATTAATCAAGAACAAGAGGTAAATAATCGGCGTTTACAGCAACTGCAAGGGGAAGAAAATCAGCGTCAGAATTGGGAAAAACAGCTGCAGTGGCAAAGAGAACAGGAGCGAGCTTTATTAGCAGAAATCGAGAGATTAGACCGGGAAAAAGTTAGTCTAGACAATCAATTAAATCAAATTAGGACTATTCTTCATCGCAAAAATGACATTATTACTGCACACGAGCGCCTAATCAATTTAGACCAGAAAGAGGCAAGTTTGTCAAGTCAATTACAAGCTTGGCAACAGGCCCAGTATGATAAACAACAATTAGAACAGAAATTACAGCAAAAAATTAACGAATTTACCCTTCCCATCCAACAAACGAGCGCTCGTTTAGAAGAATTGGAAAGACAGGAACAAGAAACTCAGAAAATTATCGAGCAAGGGGGGGATATTCAAGCAGGATTAGAGAAATTAAATTATCATCGTCAACGTCTTCAGGAATTGGATAGATTAGCTTTAAAATATGCTCCTTTAAATAGCCGAAAAGCTGATCTAAATATGCAGTTGGAACGGGAAAAAGCCAGGATTAATGCTCGTCGAGAACAACTGCAAAGAAATCGGCAACAATTAGAGACAGAAATCGCTCGGATTCCTCTGCTAAGAGAGGAAGCTCTCAATTTAGCCAAACGAATTAAGGAACTAGATAAAAAACAAACCTATTGTGAACGAGTGGAAGAAAAGGAAACCCTCAAACAGGTGGATAAAAAAAGTTTATTGGAGCAGCAGAAAAGATATGAAGAACAACTTTTAGAGTTAACTGATAAATTGGAAAAATTAAATATTCCCGATTCGGTTTGTCCTTTGTGTGAACAGAATTTAGACAGTCATCACCGTCATCAGGTAATCAGGAAAACCCATCAACATCAAGAACAAATTCAAGAGCAAATCTGGTCCCTACAGGAAGGGATGGCAGACTGCGATCGAGATTTAAAACGTTTACGCGAGGAATTAGCCCAAATTAAACAAGAATTGCCAGTAAGATCGAATCTACAACAAAAATATATGCAGTTAGAAGTCAAGTTAGAAACTATTGAAGAAAAGGAAATAGAACTAGAGAAAAACGAGGAGATACTTGTCCAGTTAGAAGCACTTTTAAGCAGTGGCAATTATGCCCTAGAATTACAGCAAGAATTGCAAATTGTCAATCAAGAAATCGCCCTATTAAACTATGATGAACAAAGTCATGCTTTAGTCAGAGGAGAAGAAAAAAGATGGCGTTGGGCAGAAATTCAAGAATCAGAACTTAAGCAAGCAAACCGTCGTTTAGCTAATATCAATGCCGAGAAACCTAATTTAATTAATCAACTAGCTAGACTAGAACAGGAGAAACGAGAACTAGGTCAAAATTCCCCACTTAAACAGGAAATTGAACGCTTAGAAAAGTTTATTCAAAACTTAAATTATGATCGCAGTGAACATCAGAATATTCAAAATCTGATCCGACAATTACAGGGAGTAAGATTACAGTATCAAGATTGGCAACAAGCAGAAAAAAATTATCCAGAAATAGCTGCTAAAATTGCTGACATTGAGCAAAGATTACAGCTGCGAAATGAGGATCGCCAGAAGCTGAATCAGGAGTTAGCAAATATTAGTCAAAAGATTGGTACTTTGACTGACTATCGCCAAGAAATAGCCGTGTTATCGACTAATATTCAACAGCGAAGACAGATAATTGATGGATTGCTCTCCCAAAAAGGTCGGGTTGAGGAGAAGTTACATCAACTGGAAACTTTAGGTAAACAACTGATAGAAAAAGAAAGCGATTTAGCTAAAGTTAAAAAACAATATACAGTTTATAGAGAGTTAGCCATAGCTTTTGGCAAAAATGGTTTACAAACTCTGATGATTGAGAATGTTTTACCAGAGTTGGAAGCACAAACTAATCATATCTTAGCTCGCTTAACCGGTAATCAATTTCATGTGCAGTTTTTAACCCAAAAAAGCGGTAAAGGTACGAAGAAACAGCGACAAAAGTTAATCGATACTTTAGATATTATTATTGGTGATACCCGCGGCTCTCGTCCCTACGAAACCTATTCAGGAGGGGAAGCTTTTCGGATTAATTTCTCGATTCGATTAGCTTTAGCGAGATTATTGGCACAAAGAGCCGGAACAGCCTTACAAATGCTCATTGTTGACGAAGGATTCGGAACTCAGGATGCGGAAGGATGCGAGCGCTTAATTGCGGCAATTAACGCTATATCCGCCGATTTTGCCTGTATTTTGACGGTAACTCATATGCCCCAATTTAAAGAAGCTTTTCAACATCGCATCGAAGTCCGCAAAACCGAACAGGGTTCTCAATTAATGTTATTATCCTAGAAAAAATATTGATGTAAAGATGGAAAAGATTACGATCACAGTAAAACTATTTGCTATTTATCAAGAAGTCTATCAAACTTCACAATTAAACCTCGAATTTCCTGCCCACACTTCCGCAGCAGCAGTGTTAAACTATATTATAGCCCCCTATCCCCAATTAGAAAGATGGCGCGACGTTACTCGTTTTGGAGTTAATCTTCAGTTTGTTTCGGGAGAGAAAATCCTCGAAAATGGCGATGAGATAGTTTTAATTCCCCCCGTTAGTGGTGGCTAAATGGGGTTTGCTGAAAAAGTACGGGCGAAGCATTCGGATAGAAAATCTACGGTTTCACCGATAGGTTATTGTCCGAATGCTTCGCCCCTACAGGACGCGGGCTGATGAAGACGCAAGGTTTTGAAGCACGATTCTCTCAAAATCTTGCACCTGTTTCGCTCGTAAAGCCACAAAACCCTTACCTTGCCTACATTTCACATTTATTCAGCAAGCCCTAAATGGAGATAGGGAAAATCACAAAAACTGCCACCTTTTTTACTTTTTCCCTGATATCCCGTGTCTAACTGGCAAATTCCCCCATCGGTAGAGCTTCCCCAAGAGTTTTTAAAAATAGTCCAAGACTACACCCCAGAGTCGGATGGCAGCGTCGTGGCACAAATATTATGGCATCGCGGTGTCCAAGATGGGGCGACTCTGCGGACGTTTCTGGATGAGAAAGCTTATCAGTCAAAAACTCCCTTTGATTTTGGGCAAGAAATGAACTTCGCCGTCAAAAGACTGGAAAAAGCCCTAAATAAAGGCGAAAAAGTGACTATTTGGGGTGATTTTGATGCCGATGGTGTCACCGCTACCAGTGTCCTTTGGGAAGGATTGGGGCAGTTTTTTCCACCCTATCAACAGTTAGATTATTACATACCCGATCGCCAAAAAGAATCCCACGGCCTCAATTGTCCCGGTATCGAGAAACTAGCGCATCAAGGAACCCGTTTAATCGTCACCTGTGACACGGGAAGCACGAATATCGCTGAAATTGACTATGCAAACAGTCTAGGAATCGATATTATCATCACCGATCATCATACCCTACCCGACGAGCGCCCCGAGGTGATTGCCCTGATTAATCCCCGCTATTTTGTGGAAACCCATCCTTTCTATCATCTTTCTGGGGTTGCCGTTGCTTATAAATTAGTGGAAGCGATGTATTTAACCCTTGCAGATATTCCCAGAAAACCCCTAGAAAATTTACTGGATTTAGTTGCGATTGGTTTAATTGCCGATTTAGTCAAATTGACGGGAGAATGTCGTTATTTAGCCCAAAAAGGTATGCAAAAGCTCCAAAATACTCAGCGTTTAGGAGTTAAAAAATTACTCGATTTATGTAACAAAACCGGAGATAGACCGATGGATATATCCTTCGGTATTGGACCGCGAATTAATGCCGTCAGTCGCATTTATGGCGATGCTAGATTTTGTGTGGAATTACTCACCAGTGAAGATGAAAAGCGTTGTCACGAATTAGCTGAACAAGCGGAATTAGCCAATATTCGTCGCCAAGAAATCCAACGGGATATTATGAAACAAGTTCAGAAAAAACTAGAGAGAATTGATCTTTCCACCACTAATGTAATTATTTTAGATGATCCCCAATGGCCGGCGGGAATTTTAGGATTAGTTGCGGGACAAATTGCCCAAGAATACCAGCGACCGACAATTTTATTAAGTACCAGTGAACCACCTTTTGCTAAGGGTTCCGCTCGGTCAATTCGCGAGATCGATCTTTATCAATTAGTATCCTCTCAATCCCATCTTTTACATCGTTTTGGTGGTCATCCTTTGGCCGCAGGTTTAAGTTTAGCTCTAGAAAATTTACCCCTATTTATTGAGGGAATTAATCAACAGTTGCGACGCACAGGAATTGATTTAACTTCCCTTTCTTCCCAGATAGAAGTGGATGCGGTGGTGACGGTTTCCCAATTGGGAAAAAGTCTATTTCGAGAATTAAAATTACTGGAACCCTGCGGGATGGGTAATCCGACACCGAAGCTATTAATTCAAAATTGTTATTTTCAAAATCTTTGGCATAAAAATCTTGAGGATTTCAAGGGCAAAAAAATCGCTTATCTCCGGACAACTTTTGAGATCTGGGATAGTTCAATCGAGCAGGGTTTCCCCGGTATGTGGTGGGGTCATCACAAAGATGAAATTGCTGCCGATACCCGTTATGATGCCGTAGTCGAATTGGATTTTAATACCTCCAAAAATCGCTATGAAGTGCGCTTAATTGCTCTGCAACCCTATCAACAAGCATCCTTAAGCTATGGCAATAAAAAAGATTTTTTAATCGACAATCGCCATCGAGAAATTAGTCAAGAAGTTAGCCAATTAAATCCCCTTTTTCTCTGGGAATGTCCCCGGGATTGGACAAAACTTTCCCGGGAATATCAACAGGCAATTTTACGGGATAAAAAGTTAGTTCTTGCCTATGCTAGTCCTTTGAAAAAATCCGCTCACACCCCATGGATAAACCTTGTCGGGATCGGGAAATATTTAGCTAGAACTAAAACCAGCATTTCCTGTCAACAATTACAAAACCGCTTAAACCTCAGCTATCATACCCTAGAATTAGGATTAATTTCCCTAGCAGAAAATGGCTTTAAAGTCAAGAAAAATCAAGAAAATTTATCCTTTGAATTAGTCAATCATGAGGCAAAAATTAATAAGATTGAGCAATTTCTAGAAGCGGTGGCCCTAGAGAACTTTCTCCAGCAATACTTTGCTACTGTTCCCCTAGAAATTCTGCAAGCAATTCTTAATCATGAAGACTCGATCGATTTTTAATTATAACTCTTATTTACTGATAACTGATAACTGATTACTGATAACTGATTACTGATTACTGATAACTGATTACTGATAACTGATTACTGATAACTGATAACTGATTACTGATAACTGATTACTGATAACTGATTACTGATAACTGATAACTGATTACTGATAACTGATTACTGATAACTGATTACTGATAACTGATAACTGATAACTGATAACTGATTACTGATTACTGATTACTGATTACTCCTTGACCGAAGAATTTCGGAGGTTTTGCCAGGGTATAAACTTCCGTATTTTGTGCGATAGCTTGACGAATATAGAGAGGAGTTTGTAACATTCCTAGTAAACTCATGCCATCAATTAAACGTAATCCTCCCGTAGTTGTATCGCTGATTAATTCATCCACCACATCGGGATCGGGACGAGTATTTAAAGGATGATTAGCACAGAGAGTAAAACCCCAAGGGGAACCATAACTAGGGGTGGGAGCGCAATAGGAATGAACGTAGGGAAAAACTGCTTTTAAAGTATTCACCAAACGCGCATGATACATCACCGAAGGAGGAGAAACCGGGCCAGATTGAACAACAACAATGCCATTTTCGGCCAAAACTCTTTGTAGTTTTTCAAAGTATTCTTTCGTGAATAGGGGGAAAGAAGGACCCTCTCCGATGGGATCAACCAGATCGGAGATAATAATATCCCATTTATCGTTAGTGGTGTCTAAAACTTCTAAAGCATCGGCCACAACTAACTGAAAACGAGGATCATCAAAAGTGCCTTGGTGCATTTCGGGAAGATGTTCCTTACAAGCTGCCACCACATCCCCATCGATATCGATCATCATCACTTTTTCGATTGTTTTCCAACGCAATAACTCCCGCGTTGTCGCACCTTCACCACCTCCGAGAATTAAAGCAGTTTTGGCTTCTTGGTGGGCAATCATTGCCGGTTGCACTAATGCTTCATGATAAATAAATTCATCCCCCGTACAAGATTGCCATTTCCCATCCAGTACCAAGGCTTTTCCATAGGCCCCCGACTCAACAATATACATCTCCTGAAAAGCGGTTTTTTTGTAGGCTAAAATCCGCGAAACCCCATGACTATAAATGTCCCAGGGGGTAATATATTCGTTAACCCATAGATCCGCTTTTAGTTCACTTCCTGCCATAACTAATCCTCCTTGGGGTGAAAAAGGCACGATCTATCATTATACAACAATTGACAAAATTCGATCGATAACCTGGAGATAATTCCAGGTTATCCCGAAGCTGCCGATAATCGATCGCTGAAAAACGGTAAGCTAGAAAAGATTAAGTAAGTAGTTATAATTAAATTGAAGATAGATTTTGCCTCTGATTCCCCCTGCCCCCCTTGATAAGGGGGGTGCCGATAGGCGGGGGGATCTCCCTTGATAAGGGGGGTGCCGATAGGCGGGGGGATCTCCCTTGATAAGGGGGGTGCCGATAGGCGGGGGGATCTCCCTTGATAAGGGGGGTGCCGATCGCCCCTTAATCCTCCCTTAATCCCCCCTTGACAAGGGGGGTATTTGATAATTTTTAACGCCTACCTACTTAGCTCCAAGTAAATTTCTAGCCACTAACCTATGACCAAAAACGAGACTACCGAGAAAAAGATTTTTCTCCTAGATTTTGAGAAACCCCTCTACGAATTAGAATCCCGCATCGAACAGATTAAAGAATTAGCCCAAGAAAATAGCGTAGATGTCTCGGAACAAATTAGTCAACTAGACGAACGAGCTAATCAATTACGTCGTGAGATTTTTAGCAATCTCACCCCTTCCCAAAGGCTACAATTAGCTCGTCATCCCCGGCGCCCCAGTACCCTAGACTATATTCAGGCAATCACCGATGAATGGTTCGAGTTACACGGTGATCGCGGTGGTTACGACGATCCCGCTCTTGTGGGTGGTGTTGCCCGTTTTAACGGTCGTCCCGTGGTGATTATCGGACATCAAAAAGGCCGGGATACTAAGGATAATGTGGCTAGAAATTTCGGCATGGCTGCCCCCGGTGGTTATCGTAAAGCCATGCGTTTAATGGAACACGCCCATCAGTTTAATCAGCCAATTTTAACGTTTATTGATACCCCCGGCGCCTGGGCGGGGGTGGAAGCGGAAAAATTAGGTCAAGGGGAAGCGATCGCCTATAATCTCCGGGAGATGTTCCGTTTAGATGTGCCGATCATTTGTACTGTTATTGGCGAAGGTGGTTCGGGCGGTGCTTTGGGCATTGGTGTCGGCGATCGCCTGTTAATGTTAGAGCATTCTGTCTATACCGTGGCGACTCCTGAAGCTTGTGCCGCCATTCTCTGGAAAGATGCCAAAAAATCCGATAAAGCGGCAGTTGCCCTCAAAATTACCTCAAAAGATTTAAAAGAGTTAAATATTATCGATCAGATCGTTCCTGAACCCTCCAGAGGGGCCCATGCTGATCCGATTAGAGCGGCAGCCAATTTAAAAGCCGCTATTAGTGAAAATTTAGAGGCTTTATCTTTGTTAACTCCCCAACAACGGCGCGAATCTCGTTATCAAAAATTCCGCAATTTAGGCGTATTTTTAGAAGCTACAGCTTAATCAGTGAGCAGTGAGCAGTTATCAGATGTGAGTTTTCAGTGATTAGTTTGTTTTGTAGATTTGGAAGATTTCAGCTTCAGTTTAAGGGTTGCACCGACAAAGCTATAATATTGATGGCAGGTTCAAGGACACACCAAATGAAACGGGACGAGGTGCTGGCAATTCTAGAGGCACACCGAGAACAGTTACAAAAACTAGGGGTGAAATCTTTGTCTTTATTTGGTTCAGTGGCCAGGGATAAAGCTGATGCCGATAGTGATGTAGATTTGTTAGTAGAATTCGATCGACAAGGTGGTTTTTTTCAACTTCTGCAAGTACAGTATTATTTAGAAGATATTCTGGGATGCTCTGTGGATTTAGGAACTCAGGATGCCTTAAGAGAACATTTACGGGAACCTGTGCTTGAGGATCTGATCAATGCCTTCTAGAGATTGGCGACTTCGCCTTCAAGACATTTTAGAATCTATCAGTGAAATTGAACAGCGAACAAAGGCAATGACGTTTGAGGAATTTGCCAAGAATCAAACAAATATCAAAGCGGTTCTCTATGATTTTATTATTATCGGAGAAGCAACTAGAAATGTACCGAAGGAAATTCAGTCTCGCTATCCTCTTATTCCTTGGCGTTTAATGGCAGGAATGAGAAATGTTGCAACTCACGAATATTTTCAAGTTAATTTAAGTAGAATTTGGGCAACAATTCGAGAAGATTTGCCGACCTTAGTACCACAACTACAAGAAGTATTGTCAAGGGAAAAAAAACCAGAATAGTTGCGGGGCATTTGTCATATTTAGGGCTTGCTGAATGATGGTAAAACCCTTTTAAAATAAGACTTTTGACCTGTTAAAATCCGATGTTATACTAAATCCAGTTATTAAAGACGGATTATCTATTACCCCTATTGCCTCTCCTCATAAGTAGCCTATACTAAACGGATTTAGTATTATTCCGATTATTTCCGAGTTATTAGTGGTAAATTAATCTTACCAATTAAAAGGTCCCAAAGCCCGATCGTTGTAATCGCCACCCTCGGCAATAAAATGAATGACCATCGATTTACGGGTTAGCAGGGTATTATTAATCTTCCCACCACCATGAATTAACATTCCGTGCCAGAGAAGAATCTCTCCTTTTTTAGCAGTAAATGATTGACAGTCATAATTCTGAGCGCGCTGGTTAACATAATCTTGGTATTGGGGAATTTGCTCGGCAGTAATATTTTTAAGATTGACGGCGGGATAGTCTGGAAAAAAGTCAGTTACTTTGATATTTTTATGAGATTTAGGATAAAAAATTAGCGGGCCAGCATCGGCGGAAATATCTTCCAAGGCAATCCAAACACCAACTAAATGATTAGCCGGATGAACATAAAAAACTGCCATATCCTCGTGCAGCCCCTGCTCTGTACCGTGCAGAAAGTTGATGGAATATCTCGGTTCGCAGGATTTGCCAATAATTAAATTAACTAAATCTCTCAGATTTTGATTGTCAAAAATTGCTTGAGCGGCGGGGGAAATCTCATGAAAGCCATGAAGTCGCCAAATAGAATTAACCAAGGCTTTTCTTTGCTCGATATCTAGGGCTAAAACTTGCTCGTGACTTAAACTCGCCGGTAGATTTTCTGCTTGAATGCCTTCAATTCTTAATCCAGGGATAGCCGATTCTAGGAAAAATAAATCGGCTAATTCCGCTACTAAATTATCGATCGCCGTTGCGGGAATTAAATCTTTGACAATACAATAACCCAATTCTCGCCAATGGTCAAGGAGTTGATATTCTTCTGCGGAAATTCGCTGTTGTTGACGAGCTTTTTGCAGGGATTTTTCCGCTCGCGAGCGATCCAACCAGGGTAATTCGGCAGTAGAATTGAAAGACCAGGGCAAATTTTTTAAGATATCGGCAATTTTAAGAATCATACTCAGTTCATCTTTTCGGAGCTACTTTCGGACTATATCTAATCTATGAGCGATCGATCTACCCTGTCAACAGATATAAATTATTTGAAAAACCCCCTAGGATGAGTTAGGAGGTTACAGGGAAAAAATTAATCAGGGTTGATGGGATTAACTGGCGCTAACTTCAGCAGGATAAACGCTAACTTGACGGCGACTTTTATCCTTGTATTCAAATTTGACCACACCATCAATTAAAGCGAATAAAGTATCATCGCCACCACGACCAACATTTTTACCCGGGTGAACTTTAGTACCCCGTTGACGGATGAGAATATTTCCCGCTTTTACCACTTGACCACCGTAGCGCTTAACGCCTAGTCTCTGGGAACGAGAATCGCGTCCGTTGCGGGTACTACCCGTACCTTTCTTATGAGCCATAATTTCTCTCCAAATGCTTTTTTGATTGTAAAAGTTATTCTTCTTTATCGCTACTATCTTCCACAACTTCAGCGCCGGAGGTAGCAGCAGTGGCGACTAGAGTTTTACCGTTATAATTGATTGAATCAATCATAAAACGGGTAATTTCTTGACGATGACCGCGTTTTTTACGGGTTTTCTTTTTCGGGCGCATTTTATAGACAATAACTTTTTTGCCCCGACGATGTTGCATGACAGTGCCTTCGACGGTGGCCCCTTCGATAAAGGGCTGACCGATGCTAATATCATCCTCATCATGGATTAATAGCACTTTGTCGATGGTATGGGTACTTTGTTCATCGACGGGAAGAAGTTCGATATCGTAATAGCGACCGGGTTCCACCCGAATCTGTTTGCCACCGGTCTCAATAATCGCGTAACTCATAAATTTTCTGCGCTCGTTTTGCCGTACAGGTAGCTGAAAAAAATTCCAGCTTTTGTGCTAATGTCTTCACCTGATCCGAGCAGGAATTGACACAATTTCCTATCATCTAATATTCGGGGGGCAATTGTCAAGCTTTTAGCCCACCGATTGGCTATATACTAAAAATAATCTTACAAAAAGCTCAATTAAACCGTTATGGAACAGTGGGAAAGCAGAGGACACCTGTTAACCGAACAAATTAACCCAAACAGCCTAAATTTAGACCAATTAAACCCGCTCGAATTGGTGGATCTCTTCAATCAGGAGGATGCCCAAACCCTAAAAGCGATCGCCATGGCCCGGCAAGAATTGGCCCTGGCAATCTCCCTGACCGGTCAAGCTCTGGCTAAAGGTGGCAGACTCTTTTACATTGGAGCAGGAACCAGTGGCCGGCTGGGGGTTTTGGACGCGGCCGAATGTCCCCCCACCTTCTGCACTCCCCCGGAATTGGTACAGGGAATTATTGCCGGTGGAGCGGCGGCGCTGGTGCGTAGTTCCGAAGATTTGGAGGATAAAGCGGAAGATGGAGCGGCGATTATTGCCCAGCGAGAAATTCACGAATTAGACGTGGTAGTGGGGATTACCGCCGGGGGTACTACTCCCTACGTTCACGGGGCTTTACAGGCGGCAAAACAGCGGGGTGCGACGACGATTGCTATTAGTTGTGTCCCCGCCGAACAGGTGGAGATTGCGGTGGATGTGGATATCCGCTTATTGACCGGACCAGAACTTCTGGCCGGCTCCACCCGTCTGAAAGCGGGAACGGTGACGAAAATGGCTTTAAATATCCTTTCCACAGGGACAATGGTAATGTTAGGCAAGGTTTACGGCAACCAGATGGTCGATGTGGCTGTTACTAATCATAAACTCCATGACCGCGCCCTGCGAATTATCTGCCACCTTACCGATGTTAGTCGCGAGGAAGCGGCTGTTTTACTGGAAAAAAGTGGCCGCCGGGTTAAACTGGCTTTGTTAATGCAGAAAACGGGACTTTCGGCGGCGGCAGGACAAGAATTGTTACAAAAGCATCGAGGGCAATTACGGGCCGCCCTGCAAGCTTATAATCAAATTGATTGATAAAAACCTATTAATTTTGACTTTCCTATGGTTAATATTTCTTCGGAAATTGCTGCGATCGCTGTTATTTTCCTCGTCGCTGGTGCTATCTTGACTTGGAGTTTTTATCGGGCTAAACCCTACGGCCAACTGGGAATTTTACCTTGGTTACAATCCTTGGTACTAATTGCTCCTTGGTTAATTTTTTTCGGGCTATTTGCGGCGGGAATTTATCTCAATCTAGCGGTAATTCTCTTTTTACTGGTTGCTTCCACCATTATCTATATTTATTTGGGCAACCGTTTACGCTTACTGAAAACCAATCAGATAATTGAACCGAAAGTTAACCCAGCAGTCAGCCAGTCCGTTACTCCTCTAGAAATCCCGGCAGCGGTGACAGCAATTGTGCCGGATGTGATGCCAATTTCCGAACAGGATTTAAAAGTTATTCAGAGTATTTTTGGTATAGATACTTTTTTTGCCACCGAAACTATCTCTTTTCAGGAAGGGGCGATTTTTAAAGGCAATTTACGGGGAGAACCGGCTCTAGTTCACTCGCGCTTAACCCAGAAATTAAGTAATCATTTTGGCGATAAATATCGTTTATTTCTGGTGGAAGGAACCGAGGAAAAACCGGTGGTAATTATCCTTCCCAAAACTAACGATCCTAGTCCTGCCACTCTTGCTCAAAAAAATCTCTCTTTAGTTTTGTTAGTCGCCACCCTTGTCACTAGCTTAGAAGCAGCTGGAATTCTATTAGGTTTTGATTTGTTTGGTAATTGGCAGAGATATCGAGAAGCAATTCCCCTGAGTTTGGGTTTATGGTCGGTATTAATTGCCCACGAAATCGGTCATCTAATTATCGCTAAACGCCATAATGTTCGTCTCAGTTTACCCTATTTTCTTCCCACTTGGCAGATTGGTTCTTTTGGGGCGATTACTCGTTTTGAATCTTTATTACCTAACCGCAGTGTTCTATTTGATATAGCTTTCGCTGGTCCTGCTTTGGGAGGTTTGGTTTCTTTAATCTTATTAATCGTTGGACTGACTTTATCTAATTCGGCCAGCCTTTTTCAAATCCCTAGTAACTTTTTCCAAAGTTCAATTTTAGTGGGTTCTTTAGCCCGGATATTTTTGGGCGACGAGTTACAAAATGCTGTTATCTCCGTGCATCCTTTAACTGTTATCGGTTGGTTAGGATTGGTGATTACTGCCCTTAATTTACTGCCCGCCGGACAGTTAGATGGTGGTAGAATTGTTCAGGCTATTTATGGTCGCAAAATTGCCCGCCGCACCACTGTGGCCACTTTGGTTATTTTGGGCATTATTTCCTTAGTTAATCCCAGTAATCCCATTCCTCTCTATTGGACAATTTTGGTCGCTTTTTTACAAAGAGAGTTGGAACGACCTAATTTAAACGAGTTAACCGAACCCGATGACACCCGCGCTGGTTGGGGTTTATTACTGCTCTTTTTAATGTTAGCGACTCTGATTCCTTTAAGCCCTAGTTTAGCGGGACGTTTAGGCATCGGTGGCTAAATACTTCCCCGAAATTCTTGCCATTGATTGCCGTCAAAAAAAAGCTTGACAAAAACTCAATTCTTGACTTATAATTTTCTTATAATGGGAATCCGTGTCTGCCTATAGACCCCTGATTTTTCCGTAAAATATAGCCTCCAGCATTTACCCCTGAAGATTTGACTTTTGGAGTTGCTCAAAATGTCTAACGAAACTGTCACTTATTCCCTAGAAGCTGTCCTGACAAGGATTGAGGGGAAAATCGACTCTCTAGAAAAACGCCTTGACGAGAAAATCGACTCTCTGGAAAAACGTATTGACGAGAAAATCGACTCTCTGGAAAACCGTATTGATGAGAGATTTGACAAGGTAGAAGACCGGTTAACTAAAGTAGAAATAGGACAGGCCGAACTCAAGGGAGATATTAAAGCTTTAGACGAAAAAATCAATGGATTAACTGCAAGGGTTGCCTATCAGGAATTCACCAATCGAGGGATTCTGATAGCATTGGTAGTCGCTATTTTAGGAGGTGCCGCTAAACTTTTTGGTTTTTTCCCTAATCCTTAGAAGTTGACTGCAGCCGTACCTAGTAGATAGGCTCTTCCCAAAAATTTTTCGCTCATTACCCCGATCATCCGTTAGAATAGATCTGAAATTCAAGGATAAACCCTCATCTATGAATCCTGTCGTTTTAGTGCATGGTTTTCTGGACACTACTGCTGTTTTTAAACCGATGAGCGAGTATTTAAACTATCATGGTTGGCAGGTGCATAGTTTTAATCTAATTCCCAATCATGGTTACAAAAAGTTAGAAGTTTTAGCCGGTCAGGTGGAGAATTATATCGAGAAAAACTTTGCTAAAGAGCAGAAAGTAGATCTGATTGGGTTTAGTATGGGAGGATTAATTACCCGCTACTACCTGCAAAGATTGGGAGGAGTGGCAAGAGTGCAACGTTACCTAAATATTTCTGCTCCGAATCGAGGCACTTTAACCGCGTATAGTTTACCCTTAGATGGGATTAGACAAATGCAGCCGGGGAGTCAATTTCTAGAGGATTTAAATAAAGATTGTCAACAAATTTTAAATAAAATTAAAACCACAATTATCTGGACTCCCTACGATTTAATGATATTTCCTGCCCATAGTTCCCGTTTATCGGTGGGCAAAGAAATTTCCATTCCCGTATTGCTTCATGCTTGGATGGTCAAAGATAGTAAAGTTTTAACAACAATTAAAGAGACTTTATTAGAATAGAAATACTGGTTCTCTCCAATACCAGAACAAGGTCAAAATATCACCAACAAAATGCTGAAAAAGTACGGGCGAAGCATTCGGATAGAAAATCTCCGGTTTCACCGATAGGTTATTGCCCGAATGCTTCGCCCCTACAGGACGCGGGCCGATGAAGACGCGAGGTTTTGAACGACGATTCTCTCAAAATCTTGCACCTGTGGGAGCGAGAAAAGCCCCAAAACCCTTACTTTGCCTACATTTCACATTTATTCAGCAAGCCCTA
>NZ_SFBV01000257.1:0-19425 GCF_007095585.1 Microcystis sp. M_OC_Ca_00000000_C217Col | reverse complement strand
GCACCTGTATGGTTATAAAGTTATCAAGGTACTACATTTACCAAGCGGCTAATCCTCTAAACGTCTTACTGTCTAGTTTCTAGCCAACGAATCGCACCACACCCCACACCCTACCCCCAGGAAAAACTTTTTGCCGCAAACCCTATTGAGGGTTTTTTTGGGGGGGTAATCTCGACTAATCGGCGAAAAAACACCTCGATACCCAGCTACTTTCTGTTTTATGGCCGCAATCTTGGCAGTATGTTAATTTTATTTGCCCTTGAGGGCTTTTTTAAAATTCTTGCGGTAGGCGGGATTAACAGCCAACAGAAGCGGCCAGAACAGTGTTAGAGCTAAACGATTGGGTAAACTGGAACTAAAATTAGTGCTTCTGTACCCATTCCAGAATTTCCAACCACCGACACCATAAAAAATTATTAAGATAAAAATAACGAGTCTCATGCCATCTCATCCTTGAATTTAGACAATTCACATCTCCCATTTTAAGCTTGGGTTTTGCCGACTTGGGAAAAGAAAATATTGTCCTGAATCCGGGAGACGGTGTTAGAATGCCGGTTAGGAACTAGCTCGATCGAGATAGGAAAACTAAAGCCAGAATTTGAAAAAAATATTTAAAAACGGCGAAAAGATAGCCTTGGGAGGAAGTTATGCGAGCGGTACTAATGGCAGGTGGTTCGGGGACAAGATTACGTCCGCTTACTTGTGATCTTCCCAAACCGATGGTTCCGATTCTCAACCGTCCGATCGCCGAACATATTATTAATTTACTACGAAAACATGACATTACCGAAATTATCACCACCCTGCACTATCTTCCCGATGTCATGCGCGACTACTTTCAAGACGGCAGCGACTTTGGGGTAAAAATCACCTACGCTGTGGAGGAGGATCAACCCCTAGGCACCGCAGGATGTGTGAAAAATATTGCCGAATGGTTAGATGATACCTTTCTGGTGATTAGTGGCGATAGTATCACTGATTTTGACCTGCAAAAAGCGATCGCATTCCATAAAAGCAAAAACTCGAAAGCAACCCTCGTCCTGACGCGCGTTCCCAATCCGATCGAATTTGGGGTAGTGATTACCGACAAAGAAGGCAGAATTCGCCGTTTTATCGAAAAACCATCCACTAGCGAGATTTTTTCCGATACCGTCAACACCGGAACCTATATTCTTGAACCAGAAGTCCTCGATTATCTCCCCTACAAAGAAGAAGCCGACTTTTCTAAAGATTTGTTTCCGCTGCTGCTGCAAAGGGGCGAACCTATGTATGGTTATGTGGCCGATGGTTATTGGTGCGATGTCGGTCATCTGGAGGCCTACCGAGAAGCGCAATACGACGCTTTATCTGGCAAAGTTAACCTAGAATTTCCCTATCGAGAAAAATCCCCCGGGGTGTGGGTCGGTACTAATACTTATATCGATCCTAGCGCCCACATTGAGGCCCCGGCCATGATCGGCAATCATTGCCGCATTGGTGCAAATGTTCTGATCGAGAGGGGTTCGGTTATCGGCGATAATGTCACCATCGGCGCTGGTTCCGATCTGAAACGTCCCATCCTCTGGAATGGTGTGGTGATCGGGGATGAGGTCAATTTAGCCGCTTGTACGATCGCTAGAGGAACCAGAATCGATCGACGGGCCCAGGTACACGAAGGTGCGGTGATCGGACAATTATCGATCGTCGGGGAAGAAGCGCAGATCAATTCTGGGGTCAGAGTCTGGCCGAGTAAACAGATCGAATCAGGAGCCATCCTCAATATTAACCTGATTTGGGGAAATACTGCCCATAAAAACCTCTTTGGTCAACGAGGAGTATCGGGCCTGGCTAACATCGATATCACGCCCGAATTCGCCGTTAAACTGGGGGCAGCCTACGGTTCCATCCTGAAACCGGGGTCAACGGTAATCGTCTCCCGGGATCAACGTAGTGTCTCGCGCATGGTCAGTCGATCGCTGATTGCCGGTTTAATGTCCGTGGGGGTGAATATCCAAAACCTACAAGCGAATGCTTTACCGATTTCCCGGACTTTAGTGGCTAAATTAAACGTAGTCGGTGGCATTCACGTCCGTATCCATCCCGATCGCCCGGATTTTCTCTTAATCGAGTTTTTAGACGAAAAAGGAATTAATGTTTCCAAAGCCAAGGAAAAGAAAATCGAAGGCGCTTATTTCAAAGAAGATCTGCGACGGGTGGGAATGCAGGAAATCGGCAGTATGTCCTATCCAGCTGATATTCTCGATAATTACCGCAAAACCTTTGAAACTCAGCTAAATGTGGAGGCCATTCGCAATAGTGGTTCCAAAATCGTCATTGATTACGCCTACGGAGTCTCAGGGGCAATTTTACCGGAATTACTGGCTAAATTTGGCTGTGATGCCGTGGTTCTCAATGCCAGTTTACGTCAGAATGCCCTTTCCATGCAGGAAAGAGAGTTACTGATCCATCAATTGGGCCATGTGGTGGAGGCCCTGAAAGCGAACTTAGGCGTACAAGTTTCGGCCAACGGGGAACAATTAGTCCTCGTCGATGAGAGTGGTTTATCGATTCGCGGGGAACAATTAACTGCTTTAATGGTGAATACAATTCTGACCGCCCATCCGCGCGGTACAGTGGTAGTGCCAGTTCATGCTTCTAGTGCCGTGGAACAGATCGCACGTCGTCACGATGGCCGGGTGGTGCGGACAAAAGCCAGTCCTAGCGCTTTAATGGAAGGATGTCAAACTAATCCTAATGTGGTTTTAGGAGGCTCTGGGCAAACTGGCTTTATTTTTCCGCAATTACATCCCGGTTTCGATGCCATGTTCAGCGTGGCGAAACTTTTGGAGATGTTAACCATTCAGGAACGTTCTCTAGCTCAGGTGCGGGCCGAGTTACCGCGCATTTACAATAAGAATACGGCGGTGCGTTGTCCTTGGAAAGTCAAGGGATCTTTGATGCGCTATCTGGTGGAAACTCACGCTACCGATAATCTAGAGTTGGTCGATGGAGTCAAGGTGATTAATCCCCTTAATGATGACTGGGTATTGATTTTACCCGATGCCGGAGAACCTTTAGTGCATATCTACGCTAACAGTGAGCAGCGGGAATGGGTCGATCGGACAATTAAAGAATATCGTCATCGTGTGCAGTATTTCGTCGAACATTACCAGGGCGAAATAGTGATGATTTAGGATTTTTCTGCCCTATTAGCCACGAAACTTGACTATGATGACTTTTTTGACCTAAAAAGTGTCCTAGCCCTGTAAATGCTCATTTTTCCCGCAAAAGCAAGGCGATTTGATCGGCTGCCGCCTCACCGGTGCGGATCGCTCCCTCAAAAAATCCCGGCCAGCGATCGGCCATTTCTGTGCCGGCCCAGTGAATCGGTCCGACGGGAGTAAAAAGAGCCTCGCCGAAACTTGTCCAGACTCCGGGGGGCATAAAGGCGGAATATGCGCCACCAGTCCAGGTATCCCCGGGCCAATCCACCTCATCGTAACTGATCGGGAAAAGAGCCTCTTGACCGAAATAAATAGCTAAATCCGAGAGGACGGCGGCACGGCGCGCCGGACTACTCATGGAGCGCCAACGGTTATAGCGATCGCCAACCACAAAGGTGGCCATTACCCCGACGCCGGTTTCGGGATCGGAACTATCAGCACAGAGTTCCAACCATTGACAATTCCCTTGGGCAAGTCCCGCTAGTCCCTGTTTTCGCCAGAAGGGTTGCTCATAGGAAATCAGGACTTTAGCGCAGCATCCCATCGGTACTCGTTGGGTTAGTTGTTGTCGCTGGGGTGGCAGCGGGGGATGATAAATAATGCGGCCGGCGAGATGGGGCGGCATGGCAATGATGGCAAATTTGGCAGTAAAAGTGTTCTGGCTGGTTTCTACGGTCACACTGGCCGAGTCATAATTAAGGCGAACAACCGGTTCCCCCAGTCGAATTCGCTCTCCTAATTCCGCCGCGATCTTGTCGGGAATTTGTCCGGCTCCGCCATGGATCAGTTCGGCTTCTGGATGTTCGGCCTGAGGGGCGCAATTTTGTCCCCAAAGAACGTGCAGCAGTGAGACTTGCTGGGGTTCGGCCGGCCCGAGAAAACCCACTGCACGGGCCATATAAGCAAAATACCATTGACCAAAATCTGTGCTGGTGTTTTCTTCAATCCACTGGGCAAAAGTTTTACTGTCTAGTTTTTTGGTGTGATCGTTGCTTTGGGGATAACCTGAAGGTAGAGTTTTGGCTAGTTCTTGAAAACGCGCCCATGCTGACATCGCATCTTGCCATTCTGCCGCGCCGATATCGGGTACTTCTCCCTCGTGGAAACCTTGAAAAAAACCATTGAATTCATAGCGTTTGTTGTTAAAGACTAGGACGGTTTTTCCCTGATTGGGAGAGGGAAAACGACGTATTTTATACTCATCAAGAAGGGCTAAAAAACGCTCTTGGGTTGGACCCACCCACTGACCACCTCGATCGATCCACTGTCCGGAGGGGAGATATTGACCAGACATTCTACCACCGTAACGATTTCGCGCTTCGATCACCAGAACTTGATGACCTTGCCTCTGGAGATTCCGCGCGGCGATTAATCCTGCTAATCCTGCCCCGACAACGATACAATCATAGCTAGTCCACTGGAGATTTGTCATGATTTTAGCCCCACAGAATATTTTATAATTAACAATTATTATTCTCCCCGATTTTTCCCTCAGTTTCTCTATCCATTGGCTCTTTTGATTAAATTATCTGCTGCCATCAATGTTTGATCTTCTTAGCGATCGCTTAAGCCAACACCTAGAACAAATTGTCCGAGAGAGAAACCCTTTTTTCTCTAGTCAAGGACATTTTTATGTGCGAGAATACCTGCGGCAAGAGTTAGGCAATTGGGGAAAGGTTGAATCACATTTTTTCCCATTTCAGGGAAAAGTTTACGAAAATTTAATCTTGGATTTGCCTAACAACAGTCAAAAACCTCCGATTTTAATTGGCGCTCATTATGACACGGTGCCGGGGTCGCCAGGGGCCGACGATAACGCCACGGGATTAGCGGTATTATTAGAATTAGCGAGGTTTTTTGGGGAAAATCAGGCTAATTATCCAATTCGTTTAATTGCCTTCGATCTAGAAGAATACGGATTACTGGGGAGCATTGCATATTCGGAAAAATTAAAACAAACTAAGCAGGATTTAAGGTTAATGTTGTCCTTAGAAATGCTCGGTTACTGTGATAAAAATCCCCATTCTCAAAAATATCCAGCTTTTCTAGAATATTTTTACCCCAACACTGGGGATTTTATTGCTTTGATTGGCAATCTCAAAACCCGCGAGGATTTAAAGTTTCTCAGTCGAGTCCTGCGGGAAAATCAGACTCCCTGCGAATGGTTGCCGGTAATTTTTGCAGGTTATATCGTCCCCGATACTCGACGCAGCGATCATTCTCCCTTTTGGGATTGCGGTTATTCGGCAATTATGGTGACAGATACTGCTAATATGCGTAATCCCTATTATCATAGTTCTCAGGATACAATCGCTACTTTGGACTTAAATTTCCTAACAAGAGTCTGTCAAGGTCTTTGTTTTGGATTGCAATCTTTACCGATAAGATAAAAGCAGACCACCAGGGAATTTTTCGCATCACCAAAGCTCTGCAAGAATTATCACTTTAAGCGGTGACATTTTCTGTTTCTGCTGGTTGAATTTCCGGCATTTCTACTTTAATTAAACTCACTCTAGCACGATAAAGTAGTTTTTCCCCATGACGATAGCCCCGATAACGCACTAGAACGGGTGTACCGATTGCTGCTTGACCATCGATCAATTGATGGATTTGCGGATCATAACTCACATGATCACCGACACTGTCAATTGGTTGCACTCCCCAGCGCTCCAGTAACTGCATAATCGGTTTAACTAGGGAGAGGATTTTGACGGCTGCTAGGTCGGGATTTTTGCGGGCAACGGCCTCGGCCGTGGGCCATTGAACTAACCAAGATTCGATCGCTTCGATGCTTTGACGTTGAAATTCTGCGGCTAATTCTTCTTTTTGCTTGTCTAATTTTTGCTGTAAATTTTGATACTCTTGTTCGAGAATTTTTGATTCCCCTGAACGATCCTCTGTCCCCATCGTCGGGATTTGAAAATGAGCGAGGAGATCGCTAACTGGCAGCTGCAGCGCATTAGCTAATTTCACCAAAGATTCAGAGGATAATTTGGCGATTAAACCATGGCGAACTCTCTGCAATTGCCAAGAAGATAGACCCGATAACCGACTCAATTCTTCCAGATTTTTACAGCCAATTTCTGCCATTAACTGCTCTAATTTTTGCCGATGATATTTATATAAGGACTCATTCATGGGACTTCTCAGCTTAAGCGATGTGTTTAGCTAAAACGGATTTAGGGGCGCGACGAACTCGACAGAGAATTGTTTCTTTACCGAGACGCTGATGAGCGGCAAAGCGATGGCAACCGGAAAAACCGTAGTAGTTACCATCCACCTCCAAAACATCGATCGGTTCTCGTAATCCCTCCTCAGCGATCGATTGCATCAACTGATTAACTTTTTCGGGATCGGTTTGTCGCGGTAAAGGACGACGAATTTGGGACAGAGGAATGTTTTTAATTTCCATACTGTCTTTACTATAGCACATTTAGGCTAAACTGAAGATAAGTTGACTCGGTTGCTGATGCAGTGGTCTGTCTCGGTGCTGGCAGTTTTCTTGACACAGACAAGATTTTATCACCCAATCCTCTCCTTTTCTGACTATGACTATTCCTCCTATCAATGAAAAAATTATCCGGCAAAATAGCACCAATGCTTCCTATCAGCGCGGTCAATATTATTACGACAGCGGTGCAGTTATTTCTCTTTGGCAACGGGGGCAAAATCTGCAAGCTTTAGTGAATGGTAGTGAGGTTAAACCCTATCGAGTTGTCATGGATTTTAACCAAGATAATCTTGAGAATGTCTCCTGTTCCTGTCCCTACGATTACGAGGGTTGGTGTAAGCATATTGTGGCGGTTTTATTAACCTGTTCTCGTCAACCAGAATTAATTATCAAAAAAGCCTCCCTAGAGGAGTTATTGACACCAATCGATGAAAGTAAATTAAGAAAATTACTTAATCATTTAGTGGCTAAACACCCAGAAATTATCGAGACAATTGATAAGTTTTTATTTCCAGCTACCCCAGTTAATAAAGCGGCAGGGAAGATAACTATTAATGTCAAAGCTTATCGTAATACTGTCCGTAATGAACTGCGGCAATCCCTGCGAGCGATCGAAGAAGATTACTACGAAGAAGATCCAATTTCTAATGAAATTTATGCCCTAGTGGATGAGGCCAAAGATTATTATCAAAAGGGAGAACCGGATAATGCGATCGCTATTTTAGAAGCAATTATTAGCGCCTGTATCGAGGAATGGGATAATTTAGAAGATTACGGTGCTGTCAATGATGATTTAAGTGCTAGAATCGATCGAGTTTTAACTGGGGCAATTTTAAGTAAAGAATTTAATCCCCAAGAAAAGCAAGATTTAAGGGAAAAAATGGAGCAATGGCAGCATGAATGGAGTGTCGATTTTGAGATGAGTTTAGCGGCCTTACAACAGGGATGGGACGATCCAGTTTTAGAGAAGATTTTACGGGGAGAATCGGCTAATTTTTCAGAAATGTGGTCAGATAATATCCCCGATTATGCCCAAACATTAACTTCTATTCGCTTAGAAATTTTCGAGAAACAGGAAAAAGATCAGGAGTATTTGAATCTAGCTTTAGCTTCAGGACAAGTGGTAGAATACCTAACTAAGTTAGTCTATCTTGATCGCATTGATGAAGCGATGGCAGCGGCAAAAAACATGATAACTAAAAACGATGAAGCCTTCTTTTTTGCCAAAGCTTTACGGGATGAATCCGCACCAGAATCCGCCCTAATAATTGCCCGAAGTGGTCTAAATTTCCCAGGAAATTATTATTATCAATTAGCTCTCTGGACAAGTGAACTAGCGCAATCTTTAGGGGATATAGATACAGCTTTGGCCGCTAGAATTAAGGCATTTCAAGACCAACCTTCCTTTTCCCATTACCAAAAAATTGAGTCTTTAGCGGGGCAAGATTGGCCCGATTTAAAATTAGACTTGTTAGATTACTTGCGCGAGTTTAGCGGTGGACGTTCCACAGAGGCTAAAATCGATATATTTCTCCACGAAAATTTAGTTAGAGATGCAATTAAAGTCGTTTCTGATAATTCCTATGTGCAGTCTCACCTAATTTGGCGGATAATGGATGCGGCTGCTACCGTCGATCCTAACTGGGTGATTGATCGCGCGCGTCCTCCTGCGGAAAAGATACTCGACGAAAAAAAGGCTGATCGCTACGAAGAAGCGATTAAATGGCTGAAAAAAGCTCGTAATGCCTTTTATATGTCGGGAAGACGGGAAGAATGGCAAACTTATCGGGAAAGTTTAATTAAGGAACACGGACGCAAATCGAAATTTATGGGGTTATTTAAACATCAGGATTTACAATAATTTAAGCTTCTAGCCGTCAGTTATCGGCTAGAATCAGGCTGTTTTTAGCTTGTAGAGCGGGAATTGTCCTAATCTTAGGCCTAGTGATATTTTGGGGCAAAGTAGAGTATAATGGAAGATTGGTCTAAACTTATCTCCAGACTACTTATACTGAATATTCATTGTCAAAAAATATGACTGAAACTATTCGCTTTTTGATGTGTTCTCCCGATCATTACGATGTGGATTATGTGATTAATCCTTGGATGGAGGGCAACATTCACAAATCTTCCCAGGAAAAAGCTAGGCAACAATGGCAGCAGCTTTATCATGTTCTCAAAGATCGGGCGCTCGTGGATTTAGTCCCACCAGAAAAAGGCTGGCCCGACATGGTTTTTACCGCTAATGCAGGTTTAGTTCTGGAAAAAATAGTCGTTCTCAGTCGCTTTTTACACAAAGAAAGACAGGGAGAAGAACCCTATTTTAAACAGTGGTTTGAAGATAACGGTTTTACGGTTCACGAACTGCCAAAAGATTTACCCTTTGAAGG
The DNA here is from genome assembly GCF_007095585.1 of Microcystis sp. M_OC_Ca_00000000_C217Col. NCBI lineage: Bacteria > Bacillati > Cyanobacteriota > Cyanophyceae > Chroococcales > Microcystaceae > Microcystis > Microcystis sp. M_OC_Ca_00000000_C217Col. Next base: position 10,381 of record NZ_SFBV01000257.1, on the reverse strand, counting down.
TGCAGGAGACGCACTATTAGATCGGGAAGGACGTTGGTTATGGGCAGGATATGGCTTCAGAACTGAGTTAGATTCCCACCCTTTAATCGCTAAATGGCTCGATATCGAGGTTTTATCCCTACGTTTAATCGATGAACGTTTTTATCACCTTGATACCTGTTTTTGTCCCCTTAGTGGCGGTTATCTCCTCTACTATCCTGATGCTTTTGATGCCTATTCTAATCGGTTAATTGAGTTAAAAATTCCCGAAGAAAAACGCATTATCGTTGAAGAAGCCGATGCGGTTAACTTTGCTTGTAATGCTGTGAATATCGGTGAAGTAATCGTCATGAATAAAATTAGTGACGATTTACAACATAAGTTAGCGTCAAAAGGGTTTGAAGTGGTACAAACTCCCCTGACGGAGTTCTTAAAAGCAGGGGGAGCCGCTAAATGTTTAACCCTGCGTACCACCGAACCCTTAATTCCAGACCATCACGCTAATGTCACCATTGAAAGTCGCATTCTCCAGCTAGAAGGTCATCTGCTCGACGCGGGAATTATGAATAAAGCTCTCGATGTTGTGGTGGGAAATGGGGGCAGCTTCAAGGTTTTAAACTTCACCTTAGGGATTGAGCGCCAAAGTACCTCCTCGGCCGAAGTGCGGGTTTCTGCACCCTCTCACGAGGTAATGGAGGAGATCATGGTACAATTGATCGACCTCGGTGCGGCCGCTCGTCCCCAAGAAATCTGTGATGTCAATACCGCCATTGTCGCTCAAGATGGGGTCGCTCCCGATGATTTTTATGTCAGCACCATCTATCCCACGGAAGTGCGGGTTAACTGTGAATGGGTGCGGGTGGAAAATCAACGCATGGATGCAGCCATCGTCGTCACTGAAAGTCCGGAAGGCAAAACGGCGAAATGTACTCTGCTGCGGGATTTAAAAGCTGGCGATCGCGTCATGGTGGGAGTTGAGGGCATCCGTACTATCCGACAGGCGGAATCCAGGGAGCAACGCAACAGCACCCAGGAATTTACCTTTATGGGTGCGGGGGTTTCCAGCGAGCGCCGAGTCGAGTTAACCGTGGAGCAGATTGCCTGGGAAATGCGTAAAATTCGCGACCAGGGCGGTAAAGTGGTAGTAACGGCAGGTCCCGTGGTCATTCACACTGGAGGAGCGCAACATCTCTCCCGTTTAATCCGCGATGGTTACGTTCACGCTTTACTGGGGGGGAATGCGATCGCAGTTCACGATATGGAACAGGCGATCATGGGTACTTCCTTAGGGGTAGATATGCAGAAAGGCATCCCCGTGCGCGGTGGCCATCGTCACCACCTCAAGATTATCAACCTCATCCGTCGCCACGGCAGCATCGCCAAAGCTGTATCGGCCGGGGTATTGACAAAAGGCGTAATGTATGAATGCGTCAAGAATAATGTCCCCTTCAGTTTGGCCGGTTCAATTCGCGATGATGGTCCGCTTCCGGATACGGAGATGGATTTAATTAAAGCACAGGAAGAATATTCCCGCTTAATTCAAGGTGCAGACATGATTCTTATGCTCTCTAGTATGCTCCATTCCATCGGTGTGGGTAATATGACACCGGCGGGGGTAAAAATGGTCTGTGTTGATATTAACCCGGCCGTGGTGACAAAATTAAGCGATCGAGGTTCCGTAGAATCCGTGGGTATTGTCACCGATGTGGGTTTATTCCTGAGTCTGTTAACCCAACAGTTGGATAAGTTAACCCGTCCCTTGGTAGAAACGGTTTAAAACCAATACTCTAAAACATAAAACTTATGAGCTTTGGGGGTATTTAAACCCCCTTTTTTGGTTTCTGTAGTTAACCCCTATCTCTATAGGTGAGTTAGCAATGGGTAACTAGAATAATAAAGGAGAACCATTGCCGAAAAACGAGAGCGCTATGCCAGAAGAAACTATTTGGATTATCACCGCAGAAGATACCCCCGTCACCCCCGATAAAGATGCCAAAGGAAACGACACCTATGACAATCCCTGGTACGAGGGGAAAATTATCACCGAAGCTGCGACTCGCGGCGTAAAAGTGAGCATAGAGAAGTTAGAGACAGAACTTTCCCATTTTCTCCAGCTTATCGGCAAAGTCTTCAATCAAGCACAGAAACAGGTCAACCAACAAACCGGTTTTAAACTCGATGAAGTAGAGCTTTGCGTAGAGATTACCGGAGAAGGTGAAGTAAAATTGTTAGGGACGGGGATTAAGACCGGCACCAAAGGCGGATTAACCCTAAAATTCAAGCGAGACGAGAAAAACACACCGACCGCAGACTAATGGCGAATCATGGGTTAATTATCGGGATAAATCAATACAAACGCTTGAAACCGCTCAAATGTGCCAAGCAGGACGCGGTAGAGATGGCGCGTTATTGTCGTGACGAAATTAATTTTGACGAAGTTTTCCTGTTTACCGATGAGTCTGACCCAATAACCGCGCCGAATGGTTCCCAACAGGAGACGAAACCGACGTACACAAATCTAATGGCTTTCCTGCACGACTTTTTCGAGTCGCAACGCTTAGAAACCGGCGATAATTTCTGGTTTTTCTTCAGTGGCCACGGATTACGCCATCAGGGACAGGATTACCTCGTTCCCAGCGAGGGACACCCGACCTTAATCGAACGGACGACCATTCCCCTCAATTACGTTACCCAACGTTTACGGAGATGTGGCGCAGATAATATCATTCTCTTTCTCGATGCCTGTCGCAACGAGAACGACTTTAGCAATAAATCCGTAGGCTGGCAAAAGCAACAGGGAGTGATAACCATCGCTTCCTGTAGTCCGACGGAGGAATCCTACGAAATTCCCGAACTACAACAGGGTTCCTTTACCTATTCACTTCTAGAGGCTTTACGAATCCAAGGAGAAAATAACTGCGCTACAGTAGAAAGACTCTGTAATCGTCTCCGCGAAAGGATTCCCGAAATCAACCGACAACACAACAAACCCCCACAAACCCTCCATTCTATTGTCGAACCGCATTATAAAAATCATCTGATTCTGTTACCGAAACAGGCAAAGACTCCCGATATAGAGTTATTGCGAGTGGAAGCTTTAGAGTTGGAAGTGGAGGGAAAGCTAGAGGAAGCGCGACAGTTGATGAGACGAGTTCTGGCTTTGGATACAACCAGACCTAAATACTGGCAAGATTACGACAGAATTAATCGAAAATTAGCACAACAGCATATTAGCCTTCCACCGTCTTTAGAATCCTCTAAACTAGAAGACGCTAATTCCACTAGCAAAAATATTTCTATCTCACCAGACCAATTATCACAAAAAAAACAAACGACTTTTCTAGAAGAATCACCATCACTTATTTGTCATTATCTTGACCGAGTTGGTCTTGAGACGGGAGGCTATAAAATCGCCTACAAAGGCAGTGATTCCTATTTTTGTTCTAGTCCTTACCAAATATTAGATACCAATCCAGACGGTCTAGCAAATAACATCGCTTATTATGTTGATGGAACAAAGAACAGTGCAAACGAATTAAAAATAGTCCTAAATGTTAATCAAGTTGAAAAATCAGAACTTGGGCATAAGACACTTCTAGACTATAGTGATAGTTTAATGCAGTCCGCTACGGGGATGGACTTACCTGATACTATCAAAACGGCGATTATTAGTGGAGTAAGTCAAGAATACACTACCGATAGTTTTATCCTAAAAGTGTTTCGGGACGATTGGCCTACAGGTCGAGGATATGCAATAAAATTTATCATTAGCTCGCTTTACTCTGTAAATTCAGCCATCGTGCCACCAACAGATCAAAAAATCGAAATCGAACTTAAAAGTGCCAAAGGAATCGATTATCGGAACTTAGAGGATTTACTGAAACGGCAGCAATGGAACTCAGCGGACGAAGAAACCGCAAGAGTGATGCTACAGGCTGCCAATCGAACAAAAGAGGGATGGCTACGGATAGAGGATATCGATAATTTTCCCTGCGAGGATTTGCGAACCATTGACCAATTATGGGTTAAATATAGTGGCGGTCGCTTTGGTTTTTCCGTGCAGGCGAAAATTTACCGCGAACTCGGTGGGACGCGGGAGTATAATGAAAGAGTTTGGGAAGCTTTTGGAGATAGGGTAGGCTGGCGAGTGAATGATAGATGGATATACTACAGTTTGAGTAATACTTTGGACCTAAAAGCACCCGGGAAACTCCCGTATGTAGCGGGTTGGGGGAGGATTGGGGGTGGGGTGTGTCTCTCTTCTCTCGCGTCGAGACTTGTAAAATGTAACATATAAAGGTAACAGCCAATTTTTAAGAATCAGATATAACATGAAAGTTAGAGATGTAATTAGATTACTAGAACAAGATGGATGGTATTTATCGAGAACAAGGGGAAGCCACCGACAATTCAAACATTCTCTGAAATCAGGTTTAGTTACTATTCCGGGTAAGCTGTCCGATGATTTAGCGATTAAGACTTTACGGAGTATTTTCAAACAAGCTCAATTGAATAAATATCTAGAAGAAGGAGACAATAACTAATGCGTTACGCGATTATTATCGAAAAAGCTGAAAATAACTATTCCGCTTATGTTCCCGATTTACCCGGTTGTGTTACTACAGGTAAAACCCTAGAGGAAATCACAGAAAATATGAAAGAAGCAATTCAATTTCATCTGGATGGATTACAAGAGGAAGGGCTGCCAATTCCCCAACCAGCCACCTATTGCGAGTATATCGAAGCGTAACCGATCACCTGCATCCTGTCTGCAACTTTTATCTGTTAACATGGAACTGTAAACATATTACTAATGCTCAAATGCAGAAAAAACTTCTCAATATATGCGCGGATTTCGGCTACAAATTACCGCTAATCTGTACACCTTACGAGTTAATGGGAGAATGAGCCATGTGGGAAGATGAAATACTCGAAGAAATTCATAAGATTAGAGAAGAACACGCCAAGTCTTTCAACTACGATATAAAAGCGATTTGCGCTGATTGGAGGGAGAGACAAGGGAAAAGTGGTAGAAAATTAGTTCGGTTAAATACCGCCCAAAACATGACAAAAAATAGCGAAAATGATACTATTGAGAGAACCAAATGCTAGAAATTAACAAAAGCTATGTATTAGACAAGGATCAAAAGCCGATTGCCGTTCAGATTTCCATTGCTGAATTTGAAAAAATCGAAGAAATCCTAGAGGATTACGGACTAGGAAAACTCATCGAAGAAGTTGAAAATGATCAAATCCTAGACAAAGAAAAAGCCTGGCAATACTGCCCGCATATGCTGTAAAATCTATTTTATAGAAGTCTATAAAGAAATTGGCTAAATTACAATATAAATGCCTTATTTAAATCCCAATGCGACAATCCCACCAGCTAAATTAACCCGGTATTTGCTAGTTTTACAACCCAAAGATGATAAATCAGGCTTTCTGGCACAAGCGGGATATAATTTAGACAACTGGCAGGTATTGGAACAAGATTTAAGACGTATTCTTCTCAACGAGGCCACCTTAAATAAACAAACAAAGTTCGGTGATATTTATGAAATTAAAGGACTTTTACAAGGGGTCAACGGGATAAACTTACGAGTCTCTACCTATTGGATTATCGACTCACTTACGAAAGAAACAAGATTTGTGACTTTATTACCAGATTAAAAGAGTTAGACTATGAAATTTGATATGTTTTCCGAAGTTCAATTAACCGAAGATTTGCCAGAATCTAATTTGTCTCGTGGCACTCACGCGATTATCGTGGATTATTGTCCTCGACCCGAAGGCCAAGAGGATGGCTATGTTTTAGAAGTGTTAAATAATCAGGGAAAAGCCTATACAGTTATCGCTGTAGAAGTTTCCAAGATTGAATCGATTCAAAATCTTAAACAGGATGAATTGCAAATTATATAATTCTGTTATTCTTAGTGGATTTAATCCCCCATCCTAGCAATGGCGAAATGGGAGCAATTTTAGAAGTTTTTAACGCTCTCGGTGAGTCAATTTCAGTAGTAACCTTTGGGGTGGTTGGGTTTCGCTTAAACAATCAAATTGAGCCATTTTCGACCCAGTATTGTTTCGCTCAACCCAACCTACAATAATTGCTTATATTAATTTCTGATTAATTGCCAATTCATTGCCGACACAAGAGTTAAAGCGATAACAATTCATTGCTGTATGTAACAATATAAGAGGAGTGCGATCGCCGATTTTGTAGGGTGCGTTAACGCGCGTGTAAAGCACCGCTAATGTTTGGGATAAAATGGAGAAGTTTCAAGGCGATCAAGTGCGATCGCTCTGAGAAATGATCGAGGTCAAGCATGACAGTGCAATAACTTCGTTACAGAGATAGGATAGTAGAATAGAGGGGGCTACCATACGGCTGCTTCAGGCTTTAATTTAGTCTTGTCGATCAGTTATTATCATGAAAGAAAAAGTGTACTTGGATTCCACGGTTCCGAGTTATTACTTTGATGAGCGTGAAGCTCTAAAAACTTTTACCGAAATCACAAGGAAGTGGTGGTCGGAGATGTCCAGTTATTATGATTTATATATTTCGGATGCCGTGCTTCAAGAACTAACCAACGGAAACTATCCGCGTAAAGCTGAAATTATTCATTTGGTTTCAACGATTCCTTTACTACCGCCGACTTCTGCTCTTGAACAAGTTGTCGAGTTTTATCTTGCCAACTATGTCATGCCAAGGTCTCTTGTGGGCGACGCTCTACATCTTGCCTATGCCAGCTATTTCGACATTCAATATCTCGTTACTTGGAATTGCAACCACCTAGCGAATGCTAACAAACGGAAGCATATTCGCGTTATCAATGCCCGCCTTGGTTTGTCAACACCTGAAATTGTCACACCACTTGAACTATTCAAAGAGGAGAATAACTTATGATCCACTCAGAGATTTTGCAAGAAAAAGATAAAACTCAAACAAGATTATCGGAGGAATGCACGTCTATCCATGACTATTTAGTTAAGTCTCGCATTGCTGCGGAAAAGGCTGCGGAATCCTACGGGTTTACTCTCAAGTATGCTGAAGAAATTCATAAAATTCGAGAAGAACACGGCAAAGCTTTCAACGCCAACACAACAGCCTCTTAGGTTGGCTTGAGCGAAACAATTTAGATTAATTCTGATTAATTGCCAATTCATTGCCGACACAAGAGTTAAAGCGATAACAATTAGAGGAATTTGGTGAACAAGATACACTATAGCCCAGATGTGGATGCTTTATTAATTGAGTTAAACAATAATCCAATTGCTTACGCAGAGGAGGAAGGGAAAACAATATTACATTATTCCGAGGACGATCAGTTAGTTTTAATCGAGATTCTAGATTTTGGTTGTTCTCTATCGGAAGATGCTAGACAAGAACTTGCAAAATCCATATCTTCTCGTGAATCGATTAAAATATAGTTATTAGTTAATATCCATCTCACAACAATTTAAATCATGAAATGTATTCAGTATATTGTCGATGAAACAGGAGAAAAAACAGCAGTTGTTATCGATCTAAAAGAATGGGGTCAACTGTGGAATGAGTTTTATCAAAATTTACTCGATCGCTCTCCCGTAAACGAAGACTGGATAAATCGATCGCCTTTTCGAGAAAAATTAGATCAAGCTCTCCCATGGAATGCTAATCATCCACCGCAGTTATCAGATCTAGAATCCCTAGAGAGCAAACTCGACAATCATGAGTGCTGAAGAAAAGGCTAGAAAACTAAGTAGATTGAGTGATGCAAATTCCATCTAAAGCAATTATTCCAGAGGATAAACTTACTCGTTATCTTCTCGTATTCAGAGACAAAGATGACAAATCAAAATTTTTAGCACAAGCAGGATTTACTCTCGATAATGCGGCCAGTTTGCAAAAAGCGATTATTCAGCTAATTACCGTAGAAGATGCGATCAGAGATGGTAAAAATGAATACGGTATCTTTTATCGAGTTGAAGGAATGCTAGAAGGAGTTAACGGAATTAATTTAGCAGTGGTTACAATATGGATACTGCGATACATTGACGACTGTTTTCAGTTTGTTACTCTCAAGCCCCGAAAGGATAGATAATTATGGATGTTAGATTATACGATCATGTGGTTCTTTGTCTTGATGTTCCCGAAGACAATCTAAAATCGGGAGATGTGGCAGTATTAGTGGATTTAATCCCCCATCCTAGCAATGGCGAAATGGGAGCAATTTTAGAGGTTTTTAACGCTCTCGGTGAGTCAATTTCAGTAGTTACTGTGCCAATTTCGGCGATTAAACCCCTACAAGCAAATGAAATATTTACCGTCCGCTCTTTAGTGAAAGTTGAATAAGTTAAAATCAAAGAGAATATCCCTATCGCTGCAATTTTAATTATCGATGAATCTCCTGAAAGATAGTAAAAAAATCCGTTTTATTGACCTCTTTTCTGGTTTGGGAGGGTTTCGAGTCGCAATTGAACGAGTTTGTCGCCAAAAAAACTTAGAATCTGATTGTGTTTTTTCCTGTGATATAGATAAAGATGCTCAGGCAATTTATCAGGCTAATTTTGGCGACCAACCCCAGGGAGATATTACCGAAATCGCTGCCCTAGACATTCCCAATCATGATATTTTAATGGCGGGATTTCCCTGTCAACCTTTTAGTATTTGTGGTGATTTAAAGGGATTTGACGATACCAGAGGCACGCTATTTTTTGAGATTGCCCGTATTTTAAAAGTCAAACAACCCGCAGCATTTATTCTGGAAAATGTCAAGCAATTGCAGGGACATCAACAGGGAAAAACCTTAGAAATTATTCTCGATACTTTGCAAGATTTAGATTACTATACCGATTATCGGGTTTTGAATGCGCTTAATTTTGGTTTACCGCAAAAACGGGAACGGATTTTTATCGTTGGTTTCCGAGAAGCGCGGGGTTTTATCTGGCCAAAACCAGCTTTATCTAGAACAAGTTTAACGGAAATATTAGAGGAAAATGTCTCGGATTTTTATTATGCTTCCGAAAAAATTCAAAAAAGTCGCCTTCTGAAAAGAGAGGGAAAAAAACCATATAGTGAACCGACTATCTGGCACGAAAATAAAGGAGGAAATGTCAGTGCTTATCCCTATTCCTGTGCCTTGCGAGCAGGAGCATCCTATAATTATTTGTTAGTGGATGGGAAAAGACGCTTAACAGAAAGAGAAATGCTACGTTTACAAGGTTTTCCCGATGATTATCAAATTGTCGGCAGTTATCAAACTATGCGAAAATTAACGGGTAATAGTGTAGCGATTTCCTGCGTAGCTGCTGTGGTTAATTCTGTAATCGAGTCTTGGTTAGATATTGAGCAAGCATCAACTAATTCATTCTCGTTCAATTGACACCTTAATTAAGTTTATTTTTGACTTAGGAGTTTTAGATAGTGGTAATTATTCAAGACGCTTTTAATTGCCTATATAGACAGTCTCGTAGGTTGGGTTGAGCGAAACAATACTGGGTCTAAAATGGCTTAATTCGCCTGAAAAAGCGAAACCCAACCACCCCAAAGGTTACTCTAAAATTAGCTGACCCATTGCCTTGAGAATTTGGAGCAGATTAATTGCTGATTCAGGATACATTAAATTAAGTTCTGGCATTATCTGATAAGTGGGGTTAGTTTCTTGTCTGAGATAGACGAACATATATTGTAAGCCATTAGTCGCTAATCCCCAAACTGAGGGTTGTCTTTCTAAGCTATTGTAGGCATAAGTCAATAATTGAGGTAATCCCTGACGTACTTCGATTCCACTCTCTTTAGCTTCAATGACTAAAATCCAAAAAGGGATATCATTGACAGTTGCTATCGAATTATTTACCGTGACAATATCAAAGCGTCCGCTAATAGTTTTATCTTCATCCACAAGGATAATATTATCAATCCCTTCTTCAACCCTAATCTTAATCGGATAACGATAAAAACCCGCTAACCGCAATAGGGGAAATAGGGTTAAAACTTTAACTTGTCCTTCTGATGCTTTATCTTCCATCAAATAGGGTCGAAAATCGTTGCGGATTTGAACAAGTTCTAATTTTTCTGCCTCGCTGACGGTTTCCAAAGCTAAAAGCTCTGTAAATGAAACATCTTCAAGCTTTTCTTGAAAATGGAGATGACGTTGAACATCAGCAAGGGTTAGTTTACTCGTTTTGAGGGTCAGCATTGATTTAGCAAGCAGTACAGTGCTGTTTCCATGATAGCTTAAAATAGGTGTCTCGGCTGTTCTTGCTAACAAAATAAGCCAACACAGAAACACCAATTTAAGAATAGACCTCTTGCATAATTTTTTTATGGTATAATATAAGGTTTTGCTTTTTTCTCAATTCTTAGATTGAAGTGGAAAAAAGAATAAAATGTGATCTTAGGTCAGGAAATCATCTATAA
>NZ_SFBV01000256.1:0-4676 GCF_007095585.1 Microcystis sp. M_OC_Ca_00000000_C217Col | reverse complement strand
TGGAACGAAATAGAGGCTTTTAAAGACCGCGTACATGGAGAATTAAAACAAGAATTACCCTCGAAAAGCCTATTTTTCTACTAAGTATTTATGCTCATTGCAAAGGTGAGATGCTCCCCCTGTTTAACTGTTTACTGTTTCAGCTAAAATAGGGCAATAGATTTCGGCTTAAAGTCTTAGATTATAGAATTTATAGCATTTTTCTAATACACCAAATTAACTGAAACAAACCACTACAAATAATTGTGCCTCCCTACTTAAGGTTAGTTTTATTAACCAGAATATCCCTTGCTGGGGGAACAGACATTGCAGCAGTTGGTGGCAGCAATTCCTAGCTTGGGGCAGCGGGCTGTTAGTCAGATTCCGCCAGTCCAGCAGTTGTTGGCAGCAGCAGGCTTGGCGGCTGGCGATCGCAGCTTGGGCGAGATTTTAGCTGAAAATCCCCTTGTCGGTAACTGGCAATTGAATGGGATTGACCTGTCTCAGTTCCCTATCAGCGCCATTCCGGGCATTTCTCAAGCCGCGATCGGCAATTTTGCTGATTGGGGCAGCAGTTTTGTGGCTGACATCCCCGGTTTGGGCAATGTACCCTTAAGACAGATGCCTAACCCCGCAACCCTAGCAGGGACGGCGGTAGTGCGGATTGATGGCATTTGGGGGGCGGCGGAGTCGTACCGCTATCAGACGGTGACGGGCAGCTATCAGGATGGTTTCAGCGTCCCCTGCGAGGAGAATTGTGCCTATCTGGAATTGGATGACTTGGAGAATGCTGGGAGGTGGATTAGTGGCAAGTACCAGCAGATGAATGGGGGTGAAGGTTGTTTGCGCTTCCTCAATGGGGGGAAGGAACCGACGGGTTGTGTGATAATTTTTGCTTATGGAATCGTGAAATGCTTATCGGGTAACACTTTTAGGACTATTTTGTCGAAGAAACTATCAGTATAGACCTCGTTTCCACACAGAAACCAGAAGAGCCGCATCCTTTTGGCAGCGGCTTTAAGGTGGTGATGATGGAACCGGATGAGGCGACTGATTTGGTTGATACTGCCCTCTATTTTCGGATTACATCTTTTTGTGGGAAAAGCCCCTATTTTATTGGTCCGTTTCCGTTTTTGGATTACCGCCGCAATGATTGGATTTTTCTGGGAGGGTAGGGATTCATGGGGAAAGGATAATATATAATGATGATCTATGACAGAGACTTCAAATACTGGTTGATAGGCAGGTGGACAAATTCAATTAGACACGAGGAGCATTGGAACCCACAACCTGTGGTGATGTAGAATCAAATTTATAATATTCACCTGCTTATAAATGGGCAAAAGGATAAGAATATACGAGGTTTTAATATGCCAACAATTAAACCACGTTCTCAGATTGGTAGAGATGGAATCTTACATTTAGATATACCGTCCGATTTTAAAGAAACTGAAGTAAATGTTACAGTAACCGTTGAAGCGGTTCAAGAAGTCAGTGAAGATTTAGCAAGTAGAAAAGAGGAAAGAAAACCTCGCTATAATGCTTGGGGCAACCCAGTAGTAGAGCAATCTATTACCCAAGCTATTTCAGGAATGCGCCACCTTCAAAAAACTGTAGCTTTACCTAAAAGTGAAATTCGTGCCATGCGAGAAGAAGGGAGACGGTTTTGATTGAGTTCGTTTTAGATTGTTCGGTAGCAATTAGCTGGTGTTTGGTCGATGAAGATAACGATTATGCTAACGCAGTATTAGACATAATGCCAAACGCCGAAGCATTTGTTCCCGAAATTTGGTCTTTAGAGATTGTCAATACTCTCCTAGTCGCAGAAAGAAGAAATCGGATGACGGTCGAGCAAACTCAAGCATCGATTAATTGGTTACAGTCTTTACTTATTACTATTTTTGGATTACCGCCGCGATGATTGGATTTTTCTGGGAGGTTAGGGATTCATGAGGAAAGGATGATATATAATGATAGTCTATGACAGAGAGAGACATTAAATACTGTTTGGTATTAGGAGAAAAGCTGTGCCACTGATTAAAATACCAAGGAATTATCTGATTGCTGAAGATGAAAATTTCATTACAGCAGATGTGCCAGATTCACTGCTTCAGCTTTGGCAAAAAGATTATCAAAAGGTGGTTAAAGCCAAAGGTATTCTTAAGGAGCAAAAGGCGGCAATGCTATCTCATGTGGAGTCTCTTCGTCGGGAGTGGGATGGATGAAATACGTCTATGATACCAATATTTTTATTTATTATTTAGCCGATGACGATCTAGTTACTTCTTTTTTCTCCCAAGCTTTTTTGAGTTTGCATCAGATTTTTATCTCACCAATTGTCAGAATTGAGTTACTCAGTTTTCCTACTTTATCTAAGGAAGAAGAGCAGATAATTGAAGATTTACTCTCACAGTTTGAATCAATTCCCATATTGAGAGAAATTGAAGATCTGACTATTCAACTGAAACGACAGTATAAAATCAAGATTCCCGATGCCATTATTGCCGCGACAACATTGAGCCAAAATGGATGTTTGGTCACTAGAAATGTTGATGATTTTAAGGGGATTTCCGGTTTAAATATTAAAAATCCGTTTATTGATCAGGGGTAAAGAATAGTAGAAGAGCGAGAATTAAAAGTTGACTTATCTGCAAAGTAGCTTACTACTGGAAATCGATAGCTTGATGACAGCAACCAGTGCCAGGTATTGAAGTAGGAAAAAGCCTATGTTTTCGTTCTAGAAATCTCCAAAACTAAGCTTGACAAATTGCCTCAAGTTGTTATATCCTACAGCTTACAAGTCTTTGCGCGAGAAAAGGCACACCACAAGCAGCAATACCCAGTAACACACTTTTCTCCCCGCCGAAAACCCCAGGTACGGGTAGGTGCCTCTTGGGGACTGCTGAATTAAAGACTGCTGAATTAAAAGTCAACTGTCGGCCTGTCAAGCACCTACCTCCTTGTCTCCAGCCGACGCTATCGGCGAACTTTTCCAATACTTCCACTTCCAGTTCACTATTATACTTTCTCGTGCCACCAAGACTCTCATAGATTTCTTTCTGGACGCTGAAGCCAAACTTACCGCTACTATAGTTTAGCCAAAGTTGGTTAATAGTTCGTAAATCTTCACAGGGGAAATTATCAATGTCCTCTTCTCTCAACCATCCTTCGCTTTCCCTTCCGGCGACCCGACACATCACTTCCCCTGTTTCTTTATCTGCTTCTTTCCAGTTTTCTGCTGCTAAGTAGTCATGCAAAATTAATTACCTGCCCGATCGAGCTAAAACCCTTACGGGGCAATGATCGTCATGTGTAAATAATTTTGCCTAGGTACTTAAGTAGGGAGGCACAATTATTTGTAGGATGGGTTAGCGGTAGCGTAACATAATCGGCCGTTGGGTTTCATGCTTCAACCCAACCTACGTTCATCTTATATTTAATTCCACCCACCTACTTAAGAGTTGCTGTAATTGAGAATAGTTAACCTCCCTAGCACTTTTAAGCACAATATTAGCAGCAACTTTAGGCGTTGGTGGCGTTTGAATAACAGGGGTTGCTGGTGTTTGTATAGAAGTTGTTGGTGATTGTCCCGTCAAATCTTGTAAAATCTCCTTTGCTGATTGATAACGTTTTCTTGTACCAAACTCGATCATTTTATCAAGAATGCGCCCTAAATCATCCCGAACATTATTATTGACTAAAAACTGTCGCCAAATCCATTCATGGTCACTGGTATCAAATAAATCAAAGGGTGAAACCTGAGTTAACAAATAAATACAAGTGACCCCTAAACTATACAAATCACTGGGATTATTCGCCTTACCGTTAGCTTGTTCTGGAGCGACATATTCCGCTGAACCGATTACCGTACCAGTAACAGAACGGTTAAGAGGTGTAACAAGTTTAGCTGCGCCAAAATCCACTAAAACCGCCTTCTTGTCTGAGTTACGTCGAATAATATTTTCTGGTTTAATGTCTCGGTGAACTACTCCCTGACTATGGATAAAATCTAAAACTGGCAAAATATCTGTTAATAAAGCTTTAATCTTGGCTTCATTAAATACCCCTTGGCTTCTTAATTCTTGTTCTAAATTCTGTCCTTCAATATATTCTTGTACCAAATATTGACGGTCATCATCATGATTGAGATAGGCGAAAATTTCAGGGATTTGGGGATGTTTTCCTAACTTATCTAATTGGATTGCTTCTTTTTCAAATAATTCTGAAGCTTTCTCAATTGTATCAGTCCCTTGAGCCGAAGGAAAAAACTGTTTAATCACACAATAAGGTCGAGAAGGCTTACTATAATCTACCGCCTTAAAAGTACGACCAAATCCTCCTTGACCAATTAATTTAATTGCTTGATAACGCTCTTGTAAAAACAATTTAGAGCGGCATTTTTCACAGAATTTATTGCCATCTGGATTGGCAGAAGAACAATTAGGATTGAGACACAGACTCATGGTTTTTACTCCTTTAAGTAGTTTGGTTGACGTTAAAAAAGTAGCTGTTGGTTATGTTGGGTTTCCTGTCTTAGCTGTTGGTTGTGTTGGGTTTCCTGTCTTAGCTGTTGGTTGTGTTGGGTTTCGTTCCTCAACCCAACCTTGTATCTTGAGAAGTAGGCAACCCGTCCCAACCTAGGTAAAAAATACCGCTTTGTAGCTTGGGTGCCTATATTCTGAAAAAGGGCGTGGACA
>NZ_SFBV01000255.1:0-15526 GCF_007095585.1 Microcystis sp. M_OC_Ca_00000000_C217Col | reverse complement strand
GGATGATTGTCTCCTAAGAGTCGTTTTCTCAAATCTAATGCTTCTAGATAGAGAGGTTCTGCTTCTGTGTACCTGCCTTGGGAATCGTACAATGCTGCTAAATTGTTGAGGGAAGTTGCCACATGGGGATGATTGTCTCCTAAGAGTTGTTTATACAAATCTAATGCTTCTAGATAGAGAGGTTCCGCTTCTTTGTACCTACCTTGGGAATAGTACAATAGTGCTAAATTGTTGAGGGAAGTTGCCACATCGGGATGATTGTCTCCTAAGAGTCGTTTATACAAATCTAATGCTTCTAGATAGAGAGGTTCTGCTTCTGTGTACCTGCCTTGGGATTCGTACAAGTGTGCTAAATTGTTGAGGGAAGTTGCCACATCGAGATGATTTTCTCCTAAGCGGGTTCGAGTTGCGGTTAAACAAGCTTGACAGTAAGGTTCAGCAATAGCATACAATCCTTGTCCGTTATAGTACCAAGCTAAACCCGTATAGGACGAAACTAAATCCTCATCAGCGATATATTGGGGATATTCCCTGACAGCTTGTTCAATATGGGGAATTAAGGGAGTCAGATTTTGAATAATATCTAGAGTAGGAGTTTGGGGGACTGTTCTCGATGTATCTGTCATCACCGTACAATAACGACTTTTTGCGGTATTGGCTATCTCGGAACCTTCTAATTTTTCCCGTAGATAAAGACGGATGAGGGGATGCAGTTGATACCATTGATTGCCTAAAGATTTCAGCAAATTAAGCTTAACCAAGCTATCGGTTAACCATTTTTCCATCTCGTCTTTAGCTTCATCAGAAAATAAACTGATGATTAAGTGCTTGGGAAAAGGTGCCGAAGCAAATAAACTGAGATAAAGAGCTAATTTTTGTTCTTCTGTTTCTAACAGTTGCCAACTGAGTTCCAGAATTGTTTTAATACTGCGGACTTCCTCCTTATCAGAGTTGAGATATTTTAAGCCTTTCTTCGGGAATTTTTCCTTGATATTTGCTAAAGTTTCAGTGGTTTCTTGTCTCAGAAAACTGCCTAGTAATTGTAATCCTAGAGGCAAATATCCTAAACACTGACAAAGTTGCTTGGCTGCCTCTAACTCCGCGGTTAGACGTTCTTTTCCTAAGTAGGTTTGCAGTAAATCTAAAGCTTGCGCTGCTGTGAGAACATCTAAGTTTATCGTTGATAGCGATACCCCTAAGTAACTAAAGCGAGTGGTAATCAAAACCCGAAAACGAGATTCTTTTCCCGGTGGTAGATAAGATTTAATTTGGTCGTAGTCACGCACATCATCAAAAATAATTAAAGCATTTCCCTCGGGCCAATTTTGCCAACAGTAACGCACTCGTTTACTTAGGGTTCCCTGATTGGGGATGTTTAAACCCAGGTATTCTCTGGCAAAAAATAAAATAGCTAAACCGGGGTCACTGTTAAGGACATTTATCCAACAAATACCCGCAGGATAATCCCCTTTATGTTGCCAAGCATACTGTAAAGCTAATTCAGTTTTTCCCGAACCTCCCATCCCACTTAAAACCACTGGAGAAGATTGCTGAAAAGCTTGATTAATCTGGGATAATTCCTGTTCTCTACCAACAAAGTTAACTGCTGTTCCTGGTAAATTATAGGGATCATGAACGGTATTTTTATCGGTAAATAGCTGATTATAGTTGGTAGCTTGGGTTGAATTTTCTGTTAAAAATAACCGCAGGAAAAACCAAGAATTTAAATCTGGCATATACCGAATAACTTTGTTAGTAAAATCATGATTCATCCACCAAATTTGTCGGAGATTAAAGCGAGCTAAATTTTCTCGATTGAAATTAATTAATTTCAAGGCATCTACTAGGGAAACATCAGAACTAAAAGCGGTTTCAAAACCAGTAATTGATACTACTCCCGACTCCAATTCTGCCAATTGTGTTAACAAGAAGTTCAAGACAAAAGAAGGTTTTTCCCATATTGGTAAGACAATTTTATAAAAAATAATGCCTTGTTCTTGCAGTTTATTCTCTAATTCTCTAACTACTTGCTGACGGGAAAACTCATCATAAAATTCCACCCTAGCTAAACCTCTAGATGGTCTTCGTCCCCATAATAGCAAACGAGCTGCTGTATGGGAAATAGTACCCGGTTCTAACTCCGATTGATTAGTTTGATTAACTTGATGTACCACCGGGGACACCTCCATCGGGAGCAGTAGGAATACGACCTTGAGCATTTAAAATATCAACCACAAGGGGATGCACCATAAAGCATCTTTCCCCGTCTCCATCTACTTCTTGAATCGCACGATCATTTAATAAAGCGTATAATATCTCATTGGGAATTTGTGCTTCTGGATTAGCATCATAAATTCGTTTTAACAATAATACCTTATCCCCATAACTAACATGATCGGTATCATAAGGATTTTGGCCTAAACGTCTTTTATATTCTGTTCTTAAACTGCGAATTGCCCTGCTAATATGACTAGACATGATCAGATTTTGTTGATTGACAATTGCCTCATCAGAAGCTTCTCTAACTAAATAAAATAAATCTCTGATATTGCCACCAGATGCAATAATAACCCGCTCTATTTGTCCATCTTCAAATAAATTAGATTTAATTCTTGCTTCTAAAACTTTTCTCACTGCTTCCCGTCCTTTTTGGTTAGGAGTATGATCTTTTTGGCAAAAAACTGGAGTATCGGGAATTAGGAGATTATGGCCAAAAGTGAGGTTAATCCCGGGAGATGAATTATATAATCCAATCGGAATATTAAAAATAATGTGAATGTCTAAATCTTTGAAAATGTTAGAATAGTTTAAAAATAAATCCCTGACCGCTTCTTGTGAAACACCAGCTTTATCGAAGTCCTCTCCAATAATTAACCAGCTTCTCTGCATAGTTTCCTGTAAGTTCTGATCACATTCTTTTAGGAGTTGATTAGCAATATTAATTAAATCTCTGGAACGGGAAAGACGGTATTCAACAACTTTTTTCTCTCGCGAGGAAGCAAACCGGAATTCTCCCTTGAGAGAGGCAAAAAGTCCGAGAATTTTATTCCAGAAAGAATCTTCCTTTACTCCCGCTCCTGCTTCCGTTTTGATTTGACTTTCTCTGGTTTCCTTGCGGGTAAATTCTTCAGAACTAAACCAATCCCAAAGCTTTTGTAAATTTTCATCACTGGGTTGTCGAGAAATTTTAGCGGTTTTCTCAACAATTTCCACCACCATAAAGAGAAACACATCAAGGGGACTGAAATTAATCGCATCGAGTTCACTTAAAACACTAAATCGCAGGGGTTCAAAATGCTGTTTAATCTCAGGATCATTAATTAAACGAGTTAATTCTGTCGATTTGCCTACCCCCGTGTGTCCCATTAAACAGGCTTTGTAATATTGTTGCGTATCTATGACCCGTTTTAACCCTAATTTTAGACGCTGAATTTTATCTTCCCCTCTCACCTTATTCATTTCTTCTCGATAAAAAGCATCTATTTCCTTCTGAGTTAATAGGGGTTCAGGAGATATAGTTAAATAGATTTCATCAAGAGTAGTCGCCGGTTCAAAGCGAGTCAGAGAGGGGTGTTGCATAGAGACAGGAAAAATCATTCTCTGGAGATACTTTTTATTATATAAGTAGCTGGTTATAATTAAATTAAAAATGGATTTTAGGTTCGATCCCCCCTTAATCCCCCCTTAATAAGGGGGGCATCTGAAAGTTTTTAATACCCACCTAATTATTCAGCAAACCATATCCAAGCGGGAAAAATCAGCTTTCTGTAGTCTGTGATACCATTTGTTGGATTGAGATCGTCTAAGGTCAGAGAAACTGCTTCTAGGGTTCCGATTTAAGCGTCCTTAAATGTCAAGTCCGAGAGGAGCAAGCTAGTCTTAAATGAGCGGATCAAAAATTTTTCCGTCTAAGCTGGCTACACGGCGGGATAAAAGCCCGGGAGACTTTAAGGATAACTGTTTTGAGGCAGTGTCTTTGAAGACTCCCGGGTTATTGTATTTTGAGGTGAAATGATGTCCGAGGAATCTACTTTTCAACCCCCGCGTTTAACCGAAGCTGAACAGGCCCTAGAAAAAGAACGCCATTTGCCCCTAACCGGTTGGCAACAGGAAGTTTCTCAGGGGTTAACCTACGGTTTAGAGGCGGCCGATAGTATTCGCGATCGCAGTATTCCCACCTTTTCCAGGGGTGAGTTACCCCACTATGCGGGAATTAACACCTTTATGAAGGCTCCCTATTTGGAAGATGTGCGGAATGTGGGCAATTATGACGTGGCAATCGTGGGAGTTCCCCATGATTCGGGGACAACTTACCGACCCGGAACTCGTTTTGGTCCCCAGGGAATTCGGCGGATTTCGGCCCTTTATACGCCCTACAATTTTGAATTAGGGGTAGATCTGCGGGAACAAATTACTCTCTGTGATCTGGGGGATATTTTCACCATTCCTGCTAATAATGAAAAGTCCTTCGATCAAATCTCGAAGGGGGTTGCCCATGTCTTTAGTTCCGGCGCATTGCCGATTATTTTAGGGGGTGATCATTCTATTGGTTTTCCGACGGTGCGGGGTATTTGTCGGCATTTAGGGGATAAAAAAGTCGGTATTATTCACTTTGATCGCCATGTGGATACCCAGGAAACAGATTTAGATGAACGGATGCACACTTGCCCCTGGTTTCATGCCACCAATATGAAAAATGCTCCTGCTAAAAATCTCGTCCAATTAGGGATTGGTGGTTGGCAAGTTCCCCGTCAAGGTGTTAAAGTTTGCCGCGAGCGGGCCACTAATATTTTGACCGTCACCGACATTGTGGAACGAGGCATTGATGCCGCCGCCGAATTTGCCTTAGAACGAGCTTTAGATGGTACGGATTGCGTTTGGATCAGTTTTGATATTGATTGCATTGATGCTGGTTTTGTCCCCGGCACGGGTTGGCCGGAACCTGGCGGTTTATTACCCCGTGAAGCCTTAGCTTTATTAGGTAAAATTATCCAAAAAGCTCCCATTTGTGGCATGGAAGTGGTGGAAGTTTCCCCTCCCTACGATATTAGTGATATGACCTCTTTAATGGCTACCCGTGTTATTTGTGATGCCATGGCTCATCTGGTGATTTCAGGTCAATTACCGCGTAAAGAAAAGCCCTATTATATTCATCCTGAGGCCAATCTGGCCGTTGACGAACCCTGGCAGTAATTTCCTATGCACGAAACTGATATGACCAAGGCGTTAATTATGACAGTTCGAGATTGGTATGATAGCCAACCTGAAAAGCTCAAAATTGAAAAAATTCATCTCATGGTTGGTGAATTTACCTGTGTCGAACCGGTCAGTTTACAATTTGCCTTTGAAGTTCAAACTGCCAATACTTTTCTTGCCGGCGTGGAATTAGCTATTAAAAATATTCCCCTAATTGCTTATTGTCATTGCTGCCAAAAAGATTATCAACCCCAAATTGGCCAGCAATATTCCTGCCCAACTTGTCGATCACCGATGGAGGATATTCGTTCAGGTCGAGAGTTAAAAATTGACCACATTGAATATTCTTTAGATTTTTAAACAAAGTTGGGCGATCGCTTATAAAAGTTCGATGATCAATTATTCATTCTCAATTAAAATGCACCAAACTTTTGACGCGGCCCTAGAAATTAATCTACTTCATGCCAATCAAGCAGGAGCCGATCACAACCGGGAACATTTTGACGAGTGGGGTATTACCTGTTTAAACCTGATGAGTAGTCCTGGTGCGGGTAAAACTGTGTTATTGGAAAAAACCCTCGCAGCCTTAAAAGATCAATTAAAAATGGCTGTTATTGAAGGTGATATGACTACAGAACTAGATGCAGAGCGCCTGAGACAATATGGAGTTCCCGTGATTGCCATTAATACGGGTCGCTCCTGTCACTTAGATTCCAAAATGGTAGCTGGGGGAATTCATCGTTTTAAAGAAGATTACAACCCGAAAGAGTTTGATTTATTGTTGGTGGAAAATGTGGGAAATTTAGTTTGTCCCGCCGAATTTGAGGTAGGGGAACACGCAAAAGTTGCTCTATTAAGTATTACTGAAGGAGAAGATAAACCCCTCAAATATCCAATTATGTTTCAAGAGGCGGATTGTCTGATTATTACCAAATTAGATCTGGCTCCTTATTTAGAGATTGATTTAAAAAGTTTAGAGGCAAATGTTCGTTCTATGAATCCCGATGTAACCATTATTGCTCTTTCTGCTCAAACAGGAGAAGGTTTAGAAGAGTGGTTAAATTGGCTAAAAAGCCAAGTCCATAGGCCGAAGTTTTTGAATTGTTAATCAGTAACAGTTTTTGAGATTTATTTCTGCTTTACTAGCTGTCATCTCTCAAGGCTATTACCTATGAAACGGCGCAATTTTTTCTCCTTACCTCTCGTTTTTTTTAGTAGCTTACTCCTAACCATTAGTTGTAATCAAGCTCCTCAGCAAACCCCCAATGCAAGTAGTTCTCTAAATAATACTACCCCCATTGTCATTGGTTATAGTAATTGGGCCGGTTGGTGGCCCTGGGCGATCGCTGAAGAAGAGGGATTATTTGCTAAAAATGGGGCTAATGTTCAAATGAAATGGTTTGATGGTTATCTTGAATCCTTGCAAGCTTTAGCTGCCGGACAATTAGATGGAAATAGTCAAACTCTCAACGATACAATCGCTTTTGCGGGAGATGCAGTGAATGGTCAAGTTGCTGTTTTAGTCAATGATAACTCGTCAGGAAATGACAAAGTTATTGTCACAGAAGAGATTAAAACGATTCAAGATTTAAAAGGCAAAAAAGTTGCTGTTGAAGAAGGTGTTGTCGGTGACTTTCTCCTCAGTTTAGCCCTAGAAAAAGAAGGAATGAGCCGTAAAGATGTGCAAATTGTCCCCATGGAAACAGGGGCTGCTGCCGCCGCTTTTGCATCGGGAAAAGTGGATGCAGTGGCCGCTTTTCCACCCTTTTGGTCAACCGCCCTTAAACGAAAAGGTTCCAAAGAATTAATTAGTTCTAAAGCTTTTCCCGGTGCTATTCCTGATTTATTAGTTGTCAGTGCCAAATTAATCAAAGAAAAGCCAGAACAGGTTCAGGCTCTTGTCAAAACCTGGTTTGATGTTCGAGAGTTTATGACTAAAAATCCCCAAAAAGCCGATGAGATTATGGCCAAGCGTGCGGGCATTAGTCCAGAAGAATTAGCCCTATATAAAGAGGGAACGAAGTTTTTTACTTTAGAAGAAAACCTAGAAGCGTTTAGTCCGGGGAAAACCATGAAAAATATGCCCTTTGCCGCTCAAAAAATGGCTGATTTTATGATGGAAGTTGGCTTTATTAAAAAAGTCCCCGATCTAACAACTATTCTAGATTCCCAATTTGTCAAGGCCTTGGCAAATCAAGACAAAAACTCCTAATTATTCCCTCGATCATTGACTGCAAGAATTGTTTGATAACTGGGTGATATTGGCTATCAAAATTATTCTTTTCTTTGGCAAATCCCATGACCACAACACCTAAAACGCTTCCTCAAAGCACTTTTTGGCGGATTACCGAGGATATTCCCGAATCCCTAAAGTGGACTTTAATGGTTTCCTCTATTATTGTCCCGCTTATTTTATGGTTACTAATCTCTAGTTTTGCGGGCATTGAATCTGTATTTTTACCCTCTCCTTTAGCCGTTATTCAGGCCTTAGGAAAATTAGCAGAACAGGGCTTTTTAATTCAAGATACTATTACCAGTTTTTTACGAGTAGTTGGCGGCTTTTTTTTGGGAGGATTGTTTGCTATTCCCCTCGGCATTTTAATGGGAACTTTTCCCAGTATTCGCAGTTTAATGGAACCGATTATTGGCGTTGTCCGTTATATGCCCGCTCCTGCTTTTATTCCCCTATTGGTTATTTATTTGGGTATTGGAGAAACGTCAAAGATCATGCTGATTTTTATCGGGACAATTTTCTTTAATACTCTGATGATTATGGATGCAGTTAAGTTTATTCCCCGGGAATTAATCGAAGTAACTTATACTCTTGGAGGAACTCGAAAACAGGTTTTATTTAAAGTGATTACTCCCTATATTATTCCTAATATTATCGATACTTTTCGTGTTAATATGGCGGCGGCGTGGAATTTGGTAGTGGTAGCGGAATTGGTAGCGGCGGATAATGGATTAGGCAAACGCATTTTATTGGCTCAGAAATTTCTGAGAACCGATGAAATTTTTGCCTGTTTAATTGTCCTGGGAATTATTGGCTTTGCCCTAGATTTAAGTTTTCGTTTGCTTTTGCATTGGACTTGTAAATGGTCAATTACTCGTTGATTTAAAAACTCAAGCACAGAGTTTATTATGTCACCAGTAAAGTTATTTTAATGATAAGAGAAGAACCTTAATGCACTTAGAAATTACTCAACTCAATAAAATTTTCACCACTAAACGAGGTGCTGTAGTCGCTCTGAAAGATATTAATTTACACGTTGACAGTGCTGAATTTGTCTGTGCGGTCGGGGCTTCTGGTTCGGGAAAATCGACTTTGTTGCGAATGATTGCGGGTTTAGAACTGCCCACTTCCGGCAAAATTACCGTTGATGGTGTTGAAGTGACAGGGCCAGGAGCCGATCGCGGCATGGTTTTTCAAAATTATACACTCTATCCCTGGATGACGATCCAAAAAAATGTTGAATTTGGCTTAAAACTACAGGGATTATCGACAAAAGAATGCTGGGAAGTGGCCTGTTATTATCTGGATATTGTCGGTTTAACCCAATTTGCTAATGCTTACCCTAGAGAACTATCGGGTGGGATGAAACAACGGGTTGCGATCGCCCGCTCTCTTGCTTGTCATCCCAAAGTTTTATTAATGGACGAACCTTTTGCCGCTTTAGATGTACAAACCAAAGAAAGAATGCACGAATATTTAATTGAAATTTGGCAAAAAATTAGGTGTAGTATTTTAATGATTACCCATGATGTGGATGAAGCGGTTTTTTTGGCGCAACGTATTTATGTTTTGAGTGCTAGGCCAGGGACTATACAACGGGAATTAACAATTAATTTACCCGCAGATCGTAATTATAAAATTAAACGACAATCTCAGTTTTATGACTATACGGATCAAATTTATGGCCTACTACGGGGTGAGAAATCCTAGAAAAAACTAGGAAGCATCAAGAGTAGTCACGGATTGAAAACGAGTTAGAGCAGCAAAAATCATCCTCAAACAGCGATCGCTCGATGCTGCAAACCCTAGATAAATGATGGAACAGTTGTTCAACCATTAAGATTTGGTGATAATACCGGGTAAGTGTGATCTAAAGTACAGCTTTTTTGGGAAATTTTCTCCATCGGTGCTGCCTTGGGTCGCCAATATGATAGAATGTCAGTAAATTGATACAAAACTTTACTTCAAGGTGAATCTATGCCGTTTACGATCGAATCAGCGCGGAGCATTTTCCCCAACACGCTATCAGCGGATGTGGTTCCTGCCACGATTGCGCGTTTCAATCAGCTGAATACCGAAGATCAACTAGCCTTGATTTGGTTTGCCTACCTAGAAATGGGCAAAACCATCACCGTTGCCGCCCCCGGCGCTGCTAGTATGGTGTTTGCCGAAAAAACCATGAATGAAATTCGGCAGATGTCACCCTTGCAACAATCGCAGGTGATGTGCGACTTAGCTAACCATGCTGACACCCCGGTTTGTCGCACCTACAGCACTTGGTCTGCTAATATCAAACTGGGATTCTGGTATCAATTAGGACAATGGATGGAAGATGGCAGTGTTGCCCCAATTCCCAAGGGTTATGAACTATCTGCTAATGCCAGCGCCGTTTTAGACGGGATTAAAAAATTAGAGTCGGGACAACAAATCACCGTTCTGCGGAATTGTGTGGTGGATATGGGCTATGATCCCAAGAAACTGGGCGATTATAACCGTATTTCCGAACCCGTGGTTCCTCCCCAAAATATTGCCGAACGGACTAAAGTTAGCATTGAAGGCGTTACCAATGCCACCGTCCTCAACTACATGGACAACCTCAACGCTAACGACTTTGATGTATTAATTGAATTATTCACCCCTGACGGCGCTCTACAACCACCTTTCCAACGTCCCATCGTCGGTAAAGAGGCAGTATATCGCTTTTTCCGCGAAGAATGCCAAAATTTGAAATTAATCCCCGAACGCGGTGTGGTGGAACCCGCCGATGACGGTTTTACTCAGATTAAAGTGACGGGAAAAGTACAAACTCCTTGGTTTGGTGCAGGTGTGGGTATGAATATGGCATGGCGCTTCCTCCTAACTCCTGATAATAAAATTTTCTTCGTAGCGATCGACTTATTAGCTTCTCCGAAAGAATTATTAAACTTTGCCCGTGGCTAAATAGCTACTGAGAGAAATCATTAAAAATTCTGATGAAATTTATTAGAGTTCCTTGTCAAGTGAACTCTTTTTTTTATACAATTAAAAGGCTGACTTAAAAAAATTGGTAAATACACCGGTTTCTTCTCCGATCTAGGTAAGAATAACTAAACATCATTCTTAACAGGTGTCGGCGAAAAGAGTCGAGGTAGTTCAAAAATCCAAAATTATCATCCCTAAAACTAAAATCATGCCTATGAGTGAAATAATTTGGTCAGATACCGAACAAGAAATTGCTCAAACTGCTTTCCAAAAAGCCTATCAGCGCGAAACTAGCACTTTAATAGAACATATTAAAGAACAGTCTGGTCAGATCACGGTTTTAGATGATATCTGGCAAATGCACGATTATCTAAGCGCCCGACGACATCAGATTGATGGTAAATATGACTATCGCTATACTTCCCTAATTTTTGTCTTTGCTCAACTATTAAAGGAAGGATGGTTGAAGCTAGAAGATCTCAACGGTTTGGAAAAAGATAAACTAGCGAAAATCGCTGCTCTCTCGCGAATGTAAATTAATGATTAGCATTAAGCTATCAGCTTTCTGCCCCTTGTTGGGTGACTAAAAAATTCATCTCTAGATAATCAACTCCGTCTTAAGTTTTTCCTAAGCGGCAACCAATTCCGCTAGAATGAGTCAATCATCCCGATCGCTTTTCGCTTGTTTTGCACCTTTGGTTTATGTTCAAAAATCTTTTACTTCCCCTAGGAATATCTATCTTTCTCGGTGTTTGTCAATCTTTGTCAGCCGCCGAATCAGCTATCATCAAATACTACATCTTCCAAGGGTCCGTATCGGTATCAGAATTAAAGCAATTGAGCGAAACAGGCGAATTAGCCCCCGCTTTAGCGGCACAATTAAAGATGGCTAACCAAAAACCCGAAGAATTCCGTAAAATCCTTAATCGTCGCGTAGCGGTGGATGCCGTCTTTCTTTCCAAATTTCTTAATAGTTTTTTTGGCGAAAGTTTGCTAGATTATGCCGCCGAAATTGTCCATACACCCAATCGGGCTGCTAGTCGGCAAGCTTTACGGGGTTCCCTAGTCACTTCTGCCATTAATGATAACGAGATTCAAATCATCGAAGTCCTCGCTAATTATCCCACCAGCGAGGTTCATGTGGATGGCAATCGTCTGCTGGATTTAATCAACCAAATTGAATCAGTATTGAAAAAAATGCCCCGTTTACCTTTCTGATATCTAATAGATAAGTAGGTAGGTGTTAAAAATTTTCCGATACCCCCCTTATTAAGGGGGGTAGGGGGGATCAAACCCAAAATCTATCTTCAATTTAATTATAATCAGTTACTTATATTGGATATTCAGATGCGTTAGCCCAGCGTAACCCATTCTCTGATCAGGTTTTCATGAATTGCGCTGTAAATTGAATAGATTAGGATAATCTAGTAATAATAATGACTACTTCTTTGTCTGAAAGGAAAACAGTTAGCGGCAAACCTTTTTTAAAGTGGGCGGGAGGCAAAACTCAACTGGTTCCTAATATTCTATCTTTGATTAATTCCCAGATTTCTCAAGATTGTCAGTTTAACTACATTGAACCTTTTGTCGGAGGTGGGGCAGTTTTATTCTCAGTATTAAATAATCCCTATCCTGTTCAAAAAGTTATTATTAATGACATCAATCCTGATTTAATCATGGCTTATAATGTTATTAAAAATAATGTCAAAGAATTAATAGTAAAGCTTAAAAAAATCCAGCAGGATTTTTATGAACTTAAAAATCTAGAGGAACAACAAAAGTTTTTTTTAGATAAAAGAATAGAATTTAATTCTCGCAGCTGCGATGACTGTCTAGAAAAAACAGTTTTGTTATTATTTCTCAATAAAACTTGTTTTAATGGACTTTATAGAGTCAATAGCAAAGGACTTTTTAATGTCCCCTTTGGAAAATATGTCAAACCGTTGATCTGCAATGAAGAAAACTTATTAGCTGTCAATCATCATTTACAGAAAGTGACGATCCTACAAGGAGATTTTGTCCAAACTCTAAATTATGCCAATAACAAGACTTTATTTTATTTTGATCCTCCCTATAAACCGATTAAAAAAACATCAGCTTTTACCTCTTATACTAAAGAAGATTTTAACGATGAGGAGCAAATAAGATTAAAACAATTTATCGATCGAGTGGATCAGGCTGGTTATAAATTTATCTTAAGTAATTCCGACCTTAAAAACTTTGACTCTGACAATAATTTTTTTGATGACCTATATAAAAACTATAATATTCAAAGGGTAAAAGCCCGAAGAAATATTAATTCCCAGGGCAATAATAGGGGAGAAATTTGGGAATTACTGATCAATAATTAGGGTTTGCGGCAAAAAGTTTTTCCCGGGGGCAGGGTGTGGGGTGTGGGGTGTGGGAATTATGAATTATGAATTATGAATTATGAATTTGGGTGTGGGGTTTTGTCGATTTTTAGGTGGCCAATTACCTAATTTTCAGGGAAAAAGTGCCTAAATTTCTCCCCGATCACTCCAATAGTTGACACTTTTTGAGAAAAAAAGTCTAAAAGTCTTACCCAACAAGGTTTTTAGATTTATTCAGCCAGTCCTAAGTAGGGCTGGCTGAATAAATGTGAAATGTAGGCAAGGTAAGGGTTTTGTGGCTTTTCTTGTGAAACAGGTGCCAGATTTTCAGAGAATCGTGCTTCCAAACCTTGCGTCTTCATCGGCCCGCGTCCTGTAGGGGCGAAGCATTCGGATAGAAAATCTACGGTTTCACCGATAGGTTATTGCCCGAATGCTTCGCCCGTACTTTTTCAGCAAACCCTAAGTAGGTAGGCGTTAAAAATTATCAGATGTGAGGGTAAAAAGGGAAAAAAAGAGAAAAAGGGTTACAGAGTCCTCCCAGCACCGCACACCACCCGAAAACCGTAGTAGTTGCCGCTGCCGCGGCGGTTGGCGTTGACGCGGCAAGCGGAACGGCAGCCATCTGGATTGTAGTACCAAGAACCGCCCCGCAGTACTTTGGTAGTAGATTTGTTCTTGCTAATCCAAGCACTCCCATCAGTGGGTGCGCCTTGATAATTAGGGTGATAATCGTCCTCGCACCATTCCCAAACGTTTCCGTGCATATCGTACAGACCAAAGGCATTAGCTACCTTAAAATAGCCTACTGGTGTCGTCTGTTTTCGATCGATGCCTTTTGGTCCCCTTCCATAATTCCCTGGATAAACTTTTTGGTCTCTTTCCCAATCAGTTCCTCTGTAATTAGCCAAATCTGTGGTAATCGTCTCCCCAAAATGAAAAGCAGTTGTTGTCCCCGCTCTACAGGCATATTCCCATTCTGCCTCACTCGGTAGCCGATACTCCCGTTTTGTTTCCCTTGATAGTCGTTTACAGAATTCCCTTGCTTGCTCCCAGTTGACTTGTTCTACGGGTCTTGTCCATCTATCCTGCTCTTGATATGGCTCTTTGAAGTAGGAAGGCTCTAGTTCTAGATCGATGTCTATTTTAGCAGTTGCGGCGATCGCTTGCCACTGTGCTTGGGTGATGGGATAGCGTCCCATGAAAAAAGCTGAAATATTAACGGTGTGTTGAGGACTTTCTCTTTGGAAATAGTCTCGATCGTATTCTTTACAGAGTCTTTCTATTTCTTGATCTGGGGTTCCCATCTGGAAGGAACCGCTAGGGATAAGCATCATGTCGAGATTAATGCCTTCCCCTAAATTCTCGCTGTAATATTGTGCTTCTCGCTGCTGTCGGTGAATGATTAATTTAGTCATTTTTTCTGAAGCGGTTAAGTAGCTGGTTATAATTAAATTGAAGATAGATTTTGGGTTCGATCCCCCCCACCCCCCTTGATAAGGGTTGATAAGGGGGGCATCGATCCCCCCTACCCCCCTTGATAAGGGGGGCATCGATCCCCCCTACCCCCCTTGATAAGGGGGGCATCGATCCCCCCTACCCCCCTTGATAAGGGGGGCATCTGAAAGTTTTTAACACCTGCCTACTTAGGCGCATTAAAACAATTCGGTGGAGTCAAGAAAAAAATAGGCAACTTCAAGCAGGATAAGGACTAAAGTTTCCTCGGAACTCTTTCTTAAGACTATCATCCCTTCTAGAAAAGCAACTAAAAAATATCTCGGAGATAAAAATAATCATGACTAAGTTAACTCCTGAAGAAAAAGATATCCTCGAATCCTATAACAATGATGAGTGGGTTTCTGTGGCAACGCCGGCTAGAATGGCTGAGTTGAAGTCCTATGCTAAGGAGACGCTGACTCAAGATAAAAAAATTACTTTACTTCTGTCTTCCCTAGATTTGGAAGCGCTTCAAGCTAAGGCAATAGAGGAAGGTATTCCCTATCAAACACTTATCTCTAGCATTCTACACAAATATGTTACTGGTCGCCTCGTGGAAAGTTCGAGTTAGTTTTTGTTGTTGGTAAAATGAATCTTCCCAACTTAATAAGGGGAGTGTTGCTGAAGATAGATGTTTTTTACTTCCCGGTGATGGGAATCCTGAGAATCTATCAGTGCAACAATGAATCCTGTATCAGCAAGAGAATTCATTCTTTCCATGTCCATCCCGATCGAGGTTTAATGGCTGTTTCTAAAATTTCTTCCGCTCGCTCCGAAAAATTAGGAATTACACCAGAACACATTCCTATAATTGGATCATCTTCTAAATAAGTGTTTGTTGAAGCTGGAGATTCTAGGGCAGAATCTATATTTTTTGAGGTTTCTGGTAAATGGCTTTCTAAACTTTCGATCAGCTTTTCTACAACGAGAAGTTTTTCAAAACTCAGCCGATCAATTTGGTTGATTAGTTTTTGCCGCAATTCGATCGATGTCATTGTCCTGTCTCCTGTTTTTTTAAGATGAGAAAAGGCAACACCCCCCTTATCAAGGGGGGCAGGGGGGATCGAACCTTATCAAGGGGGGCAGGGGGGATCGACACCCCCCTTATCAAGGGGGGCAGGGGGGATCGAACCTAAAATCCATTTTTAATTTAATTATAACCAACTACTTAGGGCTTGCTGAATAAATGTGAAATGTAGGCAAAGTAAGGGTTTTGGGGCTTTTCTCGCTCCCACAGGTGCAAGATTTTGAGAGAATCGTCGTTCAAAACCTCGCGTCTTCATCGGCC
>NZ_SFBV01000254.1:0-6244 GCF_007095585.1 Microcystis sp. M_OC_Ca_00000000_C217Col | reverse complement strand
GCTTGTTTGCCAAATTCAGGAACAACCAGGTTGACTTCCTTCGAGTTGTAACCAAATGCTTCTACCTGAGACTTGATCAAATCAAGAGCATCATAATAAGCAAGGCTTTGTCCTTTATAGAAAGAAGAGTCCTCTCCTTTTATGTCAGCTTCGTTAATTTTTGCGAGGGATTCATTGTACTTTTCTTTGAGAATAAGTGCATGATCTTTGATAAAGTTAACAGATTCTGTATTCATAGTCCTCTCTCCTTGAGTAGGCCTTCTAGTATAGTCTTTTGCTCGCTCTGCCGATTTATGTCACTTTGCCATTTATCGGGAAGAGCTTTTTGCTGTCTAGGATCAAGATTATCAAAATCAGGTATAAATTTTTGGGGAGCTTCAATCTTTTTTTGATGTTCAGAAATTTGCTTGTTTATAGATTCAATTCCTTTGGCTCTTCGGTAGCGATTTTTGTTAATTGTTTTTTTCTAGAGCGAACTAATCAATTAAGTCTCTTGCCAGATAAGGATTTAGTCGATTTATGCCCCCCTATCGAACCATACCAAGTAACGAAGAACCATTCCTTTTCGGATTTGAGAGTCTGGCTTTTTGGCATATTCGTTATAGAATCCAGAGTGCTTACCCCCTTGTTTGGCAATATTATATGGGTCATTCACATTAGTCACATCATCCACTTCATCAACAGCCTTAGTAGCTACCAACTGTTGATTCTTCACTATTATACCTCTCCAGAAAAGATTTTTGATAAGCTCTTAGTCAGGGCTTCATCTCTTATTTTGACAATTATTGGAGAGGTCTATTTAGCAGGGTCAGTCCACACTCACCCGCATCAATATAGGAGCGAACAAACTCTATCTGAGTTTCTTGCATCACTTCTGTGGTAAGACGATTTTGCCTAATTGAGTTTTCGGGAAGTTTTAGGGGAATTGTTGGGTTTCCTTGCGTCAACCCAACCTACCAGATCGGCGATCGCCTTGAGTTAAATTTGAGAGAGTTCGCGTTCACCCGCTAATTTCAGTGCAGAAGCTGCTTCAGGAATATAGGAAGTTTTCGTTTTAGAGACCATACCTCCCTGTTGTTCCCGCAATTGTTCTAGACGCATGGTACTCCAATCGGTCAGCATCGAGTTACCTAGCCGGGGGGCCAATTTGTTAATTTTCTCCACAGAGGAGATAGCTAATTCATCCATCTGTAGGGAAGCTAGATAGCAATCACAGGCGATGTCTATCTCTCCTAATCGTTCGTGACATTGCCCGGCCATAAACCAAGCGATCGCCATTCCAGGCGGGCCGAGTCTAGTGGCAGAACGATAGATTTTCGCCGCTTCTTCAAATTTATTTTGTTTCAGTAAAATTTCCCCCAGTTTCAGGCGATAACGAGAGTAAAGAGGTTCCATCGCCACCATTTTCTTCGCTCTCTCTTCGGCGAGATCGATATCGCCTAACCAGAGAGCTTCTTTTGTTCGGCTCTCGAAAACCGTTATTAGATTGTCGTAGGCGGAAAGTCGTTCGCTCTCGTTTTTACACTCGCGAGTTAGTTCTTCCGCTAGGGATTGACAGAGATCCATTTCACGGACAACCGTTTCTCGCTCACCCCGCAGAAGTGGAGCGAAAACAGCCGCACGCTTGAAAGCACTGGTTAAATGTTTAAAATCGAAACGATCGAGGGAAGGTTCGAAGTGAGAGAGTGCCTCCTTCGCTACTTCTCGCCAATGGGCGACCGCCGCTATATCTCGAAATACAGTAGCCTGCAAAACGATTAATTCTACGGCCGCCCCGAAAACCACCAGGCTTTCTTTAGAAGCGTATTGAACGATTCGTTGAAAATCTTCGAGATTTTCTGATGTACCAATATCTTCTTGACAAAGGATTTTAGACATCGCCAGGCTGTAAGCTAATCTAGCGAACGTGGGGTCTCTGCCAATGTTTTCATCGCTAATTGCGGGAATATAGCGAGTAATCGCTTCATGAAAGCATAAACTCGATAATAAATTAATTGTTTTCAGTTGAGTAGCGGGTGAAAGCTCACGATAATGCTCTAAATGCTCGCAAAGAACTCTCCAACGTTCGGTTCTCAACTCATCGGGGAGGGTGAGAGGATCGTTAATTGGGTATTGAAAAAGACCGGTCTCTCGAATCAATTGCTCTCGAAAAGAAGCGGGGTGAAGGAGAGCAACCGGGTTCACGGACGACGTATTAGTATCTCGCACTTCGGAGACAAGATTTCGATAACTATAGTCAATTCCCTGAATATGCCAAGCACCAGATTGATAGGGACTAAGATCGAAATAAGGACGATGGCTCCAAGTGATCGGAAAATCGTTTAAAAATAGCATACATATTCTCAAGAAATGCGATCTTTATCTGGTTGGTATTTCCACGATAGTCAACGGAGTATCTTGTTTGGCTGAACTACCGTGGAAACTAGGAGAAGTAAAAGATAAAATACTGATTTATCTCTGTATTTTATCAATCAGTTACACCTAGAAAGGATTGTAGCACCAACAACAACAACCGCCTACCACTTGACGTAAAGTTTTAAAAGCGGTGATGCTGTCTGGACTGTCGTTAGCGGCATCGGTGCGAAGCTCGATAATTTCGTCAGTCACCGTGTTTTTGATCTCGTTGATTTTGATGTTAGCCATGAGATGTATTCTCCAAATGTTCGCTAAATGAATGAATCAAATTATTGATTCAAGAGAACAATAACATTTTTTTAACACCAGATCAACTATCAAAATCGAAAAAAAAAACATAATTTAGTTATTTATGTTCTTTTTAAAAGACTGTTTTTTGCGAAAACATCATCAAAACCGATTAAACAACGGGCTTCCAAGCTATTTAAAGAAACAAAAATAAGTAATTTATGTACAAAAAACTCTGAACCTGTCTTGTTGGAAGCAAAGAGAACCAACCAAGCTAACTTAATTGAGTTATTTGGGGTTTGCTGAAAAAGTTTGTTGGTGGGGTTAGGAGTCAGGATTCAGTAGCCGGTCGTCGGTCGTTTCAGGCTTTGTTGCCCTCCTTTTTGTACCAACTTGTGTACTATAAAAAGGATGATGCCAAGTTTTTGAAGGTCACAATCCTATTTTCGCAGCATGAACATCAGACTTTAACAGGTCAAAAGCCTTATTGTAAAAGGGTTTTACCATTATTCAGCAAGCACTATTTATTTTTTTTATTAACTGGGAATTCTGTTAATGAATAGATTCAGGAATTTTTAAAAGTGTATGTATTAAAAATCGCTTTGTTGGTTTTTATGCTGAATAAGCTCACTCAAGAATAATCGGATTATTGGTATTTTATTAATCCATATTGTATTAATTTTATAGTAAAATAATCCGTAGGTTGGGTTAAACGAAGTGCAACCCAACACATAACATGAAGAATAATAGGGGGATGATGTTGGGTTTCCGTTGTCAACCCCACCTACAAAATAGGCGATCGGACTTATGTAAAACCTCCGCAGTGACCGACTCGCTTAGATAATACTCCCCGCAATTCTGACAGATATCCGCAGGGACTTGTTTTAAAATCACGATACAATTATCCCTCTCTAAAGTAACGGTAACAAAACTCGATCGAGTCGTACCATATTTACAGATCACACATTCCATAGTTCTTATCTTCACTTGCTACGTTTGCGGGGTGAGTATTACCCACCCCGTCCACAATTAATTACTTAACTCGTATTTTATTTCCTGAATCTTCTCCTTTACCCAACCGTTAAACAACTCGGCACGGATTTGCAAAGCCAACTCCTCGGTTAATTTTGGCTTAAGGATTTCCTCAACGAAAATCAGGTGAAAACCTCGATCGCCTTGCAGCGGTTTCAACAATCGAGAAGAATCCGATGCGAAAATTGCGGCCGAAAGATTCGGTCGTAAATCCTTACGGTAAACAGTACCGCAATAACCTCCCTTGCGTCGTAATTCCACATCCTCGATATAGCGGTGCGCTACTTCCTGAAAGCTGATTTCCTCCTCCTGAATCGATTCATACAACTCCTCTGCCATCGCCTGATCTGCTAACACTACCTCATAGATCACCGCGCCGGTATAATCTAGCTGGTGTTCGACGAAATAGGATTCAATTTTGTCTGCGAAAAGATGTTCGGCTAATTTACCAGATAGTAAATTGAATTGAATGATCGCCTCGAAATCGTCTAGGGATAAGCCCTGTTTTTGCAACCAATTCCATGTATCTTTGGCGTTATGTAATTCTTTGGCGAGACGGAATTGATCGGCCGCCTGTTGTAACTCGTCAGTTGTGTTTTTAATCCCCGCTTCCGTGGCGGTTTCGGTGATGATTTTCCGAGCGATAATTCCCTCGGCCATTTCGGGGACTTTCCCCGATAGCTTAAGCTGTTGGATAAGGTCTTGATTGGTGATGGTGATACTATGGGACATAATGACTCCTGAAACAGTTATGCGAAATTAATTTCCTAGTTGAGATAGGCAAGAGGGTTAGGGAGGGGTGTAAGTAATTTGGCTTCGATAAGCTAAACGGCGCTTAACCTGCATGATCCAACAGCTATAACCCTTTTGGAGTCTATATCGGTGATCCGAAGTAAAAGCCGTTTAGCTTACCTAAAAAAACTAGAGTTTTAACCCATCTTTTTGCAGATCCTTAAAGGGATCGAGGATGTAATCGATCACCCGACGCTGACGGACGATCGCTTCTGCGGTAGCCGTATCTCCCGGATTGAGGGGAATACATTGATTTCCCTTTTGAATACAGGAGCGATCGAGTTGAATTTCTAGCTCGAAAACGTTAATTTTTCCCGTCGCCGTATCCTTCTCGATCGCCGTCGGTGATTTCTTGGTGATCTTGCCGCCGATAATGCCGTAATCCTGAAAAGGATAGGCATCGAACTTGACTTTTATCGGCATACCGGCGCGGAGAAATTGACTTTGATCCGTGGGCATTTCTGCCTTGAGAATAAACCGGGAGCCTTTCGGTGCTATCTCCGCAACCCGCGTTCCCGACTGCACCACCGCACCCGCGCGTTTAATCGGTAATGAAAAGATTGTGCCGTCGGTATTCGCCTTTAAAACCCTCTGACTTAGTTGGATTTGGAGCGCTTGCCGTTGGCTCTCGCTTTGGGCCATTTCCGATGCCAGTGTTCCGATCTCCGTGTCTAGATTGTTAATCTGCTCCTGTATCCTTAAGAGTGCCAACTCGTTGGAATGGCGGAGACTTTGATAACCCCGCTGCCGCTCCTGTAATTGCAGACGCGCTTGGGCGATATCGGCGCTCGTTTGTTGACTCGTCTGACGGTAGGCACTTTTTAATTCCGCTAGTTTATGTTGATTTTCTTTTACCTCCGCTTTTCCCCGCTCGTAGAGTTGTTGGCGCTCCTTGGCATTGTCCTCGCGCTCGATGAATTGCACCTCCGATATCGCGCCATCCTCCCACGCTTTTCGGTAGCGATCGACTTCTTTTAAAGCCGTTTGATAACGACTTTTGAGAATCGGATAATCAGTCTGACTTTGTGCGAGGGCGGTTTTCGCTTGATTTACCCGCGCCTGTTGTTCTTCTAGGGATATTTTCGCTTTCTTGATTAATGCGTCCACATTCTCCCGCGCTTGCTCGATCGAGGCTTCTTTTTCCGCTGCTGCCGCGCGATTTTGTTGGCTTTGGGTGGTTAAAGAAATCTCTAACTGACTTTTGACAAGTTTCTGTTGGGAAAGACGGCTTTTTTGTCCTTCTATTTTCTCCTCAATTTGTTGTATTTCCTTGCCGATTAATGAGGAATCTAGGGTTAAAATCGGTTGTCCTGCTTTCACCTCTTGGCCTTCACGGACATAGATTTTTTCCACTTCTCCTGCGGTGATTGCGTCGAGTTTGACCAGGGTAAGCGCATCTTAACAATCCTTGACAAAATGAACTTTATGTGAGTTGCTTACCCAGAGAGCGATTCAGGCATATTTGAGGAGAATTGGCCATCTCAATTGTTAAGCAAAAATTGACCAAATGGGTCGATTTCGTAACTATTCTGATTGACTGGTATCACTTGAAATGCCCATGCGGATCACAAAATTGGCCAATTGTCAATAGCGTTTGAGATGCTCTCACCCTGAATAGGGGGATGATGTTGGGTTTCCGTTGTCAACCAACCTACAAAATAGGCGTACTGCTACGCAGTGCCTTCGGCATCGCACCTGATACCTTAATAGCTAAGTTGCTTGTTTGCCAAATTCAGGAACAACCAGGTTGACTTCCTTCGAGTTGTAACCAAATGCT
>NZ_SFBV01000253.1:0-9529 GCF_007095585.1 Microcystis sp. M_OC_Ca_00000000_C217Col | reverse complement strand
CTAACCCGCACCTGTATGGTTATAAAGTTATCAAGGTACTACATTTACCAAGCGGCTAATCCTCTAAACGTCTTACTGTCTAGTTTCTAGCCAACGAATCGCACCACACCCTACACCCTGCCCCTAGGAAAAACTTTTTCAGCAGACCCTACTTAGTGCTGTGTATAGAGAAGTTGCGAATTGTTAACCCTAGCTTTGCTAGGAAAATAAAATGTGATATTGTGACCCCAAGGCCGTGAAAAACGGCCAGGTTTTCAGTTTTTTTAAACATCAGGTCGCTACATTCTACAGCTATTTTCGCTCAAAAAAAAACGATTTTCTAGGCATTTCTATGACTTATCTTGTTGAACATCCTTCTACAACCTTTTATTCCTATACCGATACGGGGGTCGATCCCCTGAAAACCGCTCACGGAGTTTATATCACGGTTCACGGACATTTTTACCAACCACCGCGAGAAAATCCCTATCTAGACAGAATTGAACGGCAACCGAGCGCCCATCCCTTCCACAATTGGAATGAACGCATCCATCACGAGTGTTATCGTGCCAATGCTTTTGCGCGCATTTACAATGACCGGGGGGAAGTGATCAAAATAGTCAATAACTACGAATATCTCAGCTTTAACATCGGGGCCACCCTCATGTCATGGATGCAATCCCATGATCCCGAAGTTTACCAACGCATCCTGACAGCGGATCAAAAAAGTTGTCAACGCTTAAACGGTCATGGTAACGCCATCGCCCAGGTCTATAATCATATCATTCTGCCCCTAGCCAACAAACAGGACAAATACACCCAAATTCGCTGGGGAAAAGCCGATTTTCAGCATCGTTTCGGTCGCGATCCCGAAGGAATGTGGTTAGCGGAAACAGCCATTGATTTAGCCACAGTGACAGCTTTAATCGATGAAGGGATTAAATTCACCATTTTAGCCCCTTCCCAGGCCCTGCGCTGTCGTCCTTTCCCTAGCGACCATGATCCCCATCCCCAATGGCACGCAGTGGCCGGAGGTCAAATCGATCCCACCCGTCCCTATCGCTGTTACATCCCCGATGGTCGTTATCTGGATATTTTCTTCTACGATGGTCCAATTTCTCGCGATATGGGCTTTAATGATGTCCTAGCCAGCAGTGATTTTCTCGTCGGTCGTCTGGGACAAGCAATTAAAGGGGATCATCGTCCCTCCCAGTTAATCAGCGTCGCTACCGATGGGGAAACCTTCGGCCACCACAAACAGGGGACAGAGAAGTGTCTTAGCTATGCTTTTACGGAATCTTTCCCTAAAAACGGCTGGACAGTCACCAATTTCGCCCATTATCTCAGTATTTGCCCCCCCACTTGGGAAGTGGAATTAAAACCCGTGACCGCGTGGAGTTGCGTCCATGGCGTAAATCGTTGGCAGGATGACTGTGGTTGCGGGGGAGGGGGAAATTACCAGCAAAAATGGCGTAAACCCCTGCGGGAGTCCCTAAATTGGCTCAGAGATGAGTTGATTAAGGTCTATGAGATTCAGGGACAGGAATTTTTCCGGGATCCTTGGCAGACAAGGGATGACTACATTGCAGTTATTTTAGATCGATCCCCAGACGCAATCGAACATTTCCTCGCCCTGCATCAAAGTCGCAACCTGAGTAAAAGCGAGAAAATCGATGCTTTGCGTTTATTAGAAATGCAAAGACAAGCTTTATTGATGTTTACCAGTTGTGGCTGGTTTTTTGAGGAAATTTCTCGACCTGAAGGTACGCAAATTTTGAGATATGCTGGCCGGTCCCTGGAATTAGCTGGAGAAGTGGCTGGAATTCAATTAGAAATGAATTTCCTCAGTCGTCTAGCTTTCGCTCCCAGTAACGTTAAGTTATATCAAGATGGGGCCGATGTCTATCGACAATTGGTCACTTCTGCGCGGGTCGATTTGGAACGGGTGGCGGCCCATTACGCTATTAGTTCCCTATTTACCAATTATCCTAGTCATCATCGGATTTATTGTTACAATACCCGTCAATTAGATTATCAAAAACAAGCGATCGGGTCTTTAACTTTAGCAGTGGGACAGGTGGAATTAACCTCGGAAATTACCCAAGAAAGTGAACATTTTGTCTTTGCTGTTCTACATTTAGGAGGTTGGGATTTTTACTGCTGCATTCAACCGTTTAACAGTCGGTTAATCTATACCAATCTTAAGGATCATCTCTTTGAATCTTTACAACAGGCCAGTGTTTCGACCATGATCGTAGAAATGGGGCGCGGATTGGGAGAAAACTTCTTTGCTTTACCCCATCTTTTTGCCGATGAAAGACACCGAATCATGCAGAAGGTGACAGCCGAAACTAAAAAACGTCTCGATCAATTATACACCCAAGTTTATCGGGATAATTACGGCATTTTAGCGGCTTTCCAACGGGATGAGCTGCCCGTACCTCAAGAGTTACAGGTAGCGGCCGATATTGCCATTTCTCACCGTTGTTTACAGGTGATTACTGCCCTAGAAAAAGATTTTGAGCAGCGGCAAGCAACGGAAAATAATCTCGATCAATTATTTGCTATTGCTAAGGAAGCCAATCATTTACACTGTCAATTAAACATCCCCGAAGCGCGTCAAATCTTAGAAAGTCTGCTCTGGCAATCTCTTGGGAAATTATTACACGATGGTGATCCTTTAACGGCGGAGGAGGATACTCGCTTAATCACCCGTTTAATTGAAGTTAGCCAACAATTAAAGCTAGGATTATCCCTCGATCGCTCTCAGGAATTATACTATTATTACTTCCATGGTCGTCTAGTTCTTAATTCTTTGCGGTCCAATTCAATAGATGCTGCCTGTCCCTGGCCGATGACTCAATTAAAATGGTTATTACTATTAGGACAGGTGTTAAAAGTTGATGTGAGTATTTGGCTGTAAAATCAGTCAAAGGGTGGGCAATGCTCACCCTTTGATGATTAAGTGGGTTAGGCGATGATTGCCCTGGAACTCAGGTTAACCCAGAGACTAAACCCTTAGATTTATAATGGATCATAAGTCTCTCATCGAAGGTTTACATGACTATCACGCCGATTTATGCCGCCTCAGCCGGCACAGCAACCCAGTATCCCGATGCTTTTGGGCGTTTTGGACGCTACGGGGGCAAATACGTCCCAGAAACCCTGATGCCAGCCTTAAGTGAACTAGAAACGGCCTATAATCAGTATCAAGACGACCCCGATTTTCAAGAAGAATTAAATCAACTGCTCAAGGATTACGTCGGTAGACCCAGTCCCTTATATTTTGCCGAACGTCTCACCGCCCATTATGCCAAAGCTGACGGCACTGGGGCGCAAATTTACCTAAAACGTGAAGATTTAAACCATACCGGGGCCCACAAGATTAATAACGCCCTCGGTCAGGTTTTATTAGCCAAACGCATGGGTAAAAAGCGAATTATCGCCGAAACTGGGGCAGGACAGCACGGCGTGGCCACCGCTACGGTTTGCGCTCGTTTTGGTCTAGAATGCGTGATTTATATGGGAATTCACGATATGGAACGCCAAGAACTCAATGTTTTCCGCATGAGACTGCTTGGCGCGACGGTGCAACCCGTGGCCGCCGGGACAGGAACCCTGAAAGATGCCACCTCGGAAGCGATTCGCGACTGGGTAACGAATGTGGAAACCACTCACTACATCCTTGGTTCTGTGGCAGGTCCCCATCCCTATCCGATGATGGTGCGCGATTTTCACGCGGTTATCGGTCAAGAAACTCGTCAGCAAAGTCTGGAAAAATGGGGCGGTTTACCGGATATTCTCCTCGCTTGCGTGGGGGGTGGTTCTAATGCTATGGGTTTATTTCATGAGTTTGTTAAAGAAACTGCCGTGCGTTTAATTGGTGTTGAGGCCGCCGGAGAAAGTATCGCTTCTGGAAAACACGCCGCCACCCTTACCCAAGGTCAACCGGGGGTTCTACATGGAGCAATGAGTTATTTATTACAAGATAGCGAAGGTCAAGTTATCGAGGCCCACTCAATTAGTGCCGGTTTAGATTATCCCGGAGTCGGGCCAGAACATAGCTTTTTAAAAGATAGTGGTCGCGCCGAATATTACA
Organism: Microcystis sp. M_OC_Ca_00000000_C217Col; assembly: GCF_007095585.1. Lineage (NCBI taxonomy): Bacteria > Bacillati > Cyanobacteriota > Cyanophyceae > Chroococcales > Microcystaceae > Microcystis > Microcystis sp. M_OC_Ca_00000000_C217Col. Next base: position 5,451 of record NZ_SFBV01000253.1, on the reverse strand, counting down.
GTGTCACCGACAAGGAAGCACTAGAAGCTTTTCAACGAGTTTCCCGTTTAGAAGGGATTATTCCAGCCCTAGAAACTGCCCACGCTTTAGCCTATTTAGAAACTCTTTGCCCACAAGTAACTGGTAGTCCTCGCATTGTTATTAATTTCTCCGGACGGGGTGATAAAGATGTGCAATCGGTGGCTAAATATTTATCGATGAATGGTTAACCTTTAGCCTTTTCAGTGAGCAGTTATCAGATTTGAGTATTAAGTGATCCCCCCCTGCCCCCCTTAATAAGGGGGGGCTGACCTACTTATTAAATGGCGGTTTCTTGCTGTCTTTTCACTTTTGATTAATTACTATTTACTGAGCCATGAAAATGCTACCTACTCCCCGTCTCATCACTGATAACTGCTTACTGTTTACTGATAACTGGTAAATCAGAGGGATAAGCTATTGTGCATCTAAATTTGATATTCGTTTTGAACCGTTCCCTGTTCCGGACTAGCTGAATTTGATATCCTCTTCGGGGTTCTTGAGCGGTTTCCCAGCTGCCTTAACAGATTTACTCTGTTCTGGTCTTAGAGTCGCTCTAAGTGGCACTTTCTAGCATATATCGTGCAAATGCGCTAGTATTTAACAGTAAAGCCAACCTAGAACGACGGGGTTTCTGACCCAATTTTTCGATGAAAATTCTTCAGATTGTTCCTTCGATTTCCCTTGTTTATGGTGGCCCCAGTCAAATGGTACTCGGTTTGTCAGCGGCCTTGGCGCAACTAGGCCAAGAGGTGACTATTATTACCACCGATTCCAATGGTGACACGGGACAAGCACCCCTAGATGTGCCTTTAGGGGTCCCTGTTAGTCAAAATGGCTATCAAATCTATTATTTTCGCTGTTCTCCCTTTCGACGCTATAAATTTTCCCTTGATCTGTTTACTTGGTTGGCTAATAGGGCAAAAGATTACGATATCGCCCATATTCATGCTTTATTCTCCCCGGTGAGCAGTATATCGGCTTCGATCGCTCGTTATCATCAACTGCCCTATATTCTCCGTCCCCTAGGCACCCTCGATCCGGCAGATTTGCAAAAAAAACGGCAACTTAAACAAATATATGCCAATTTTCTGGAAAAACCCAATTTAGCGGCGGCGGCGGCAGTTCATTTTACCAGTCAGCAGGAGTGTCAAACTGCCGAAAGATTTAATATAAAAACTAAGGATATTGTCATCCCCCTAGGGGTAGATTTTTTTAACCCACAAGCTTTACCAGTAACGGGTTTTGATCTTCCCGAAAATAAACCGATCATCCTCTATATGTCCCGTCTTGATCCGAAAAAAGGTCTAGATTTATTGCTGCCCAGTTTAGAAAGGTTGTTAGAAAAAGGCCTAGATTTTCATTTTGTCTTAGCAGGAGGCAATCCCCAGGACCGGGAGTACGAAAATCGGATTAAAAATCAGATCGAGCGGTCAATATTGGGCAAAAATACGACGATTACCGGATTTGTCACTGGAGAAGTCAAAAATAGCCTCCTCGCTAGGGCCGATTTATTTGTTTTACCTTCCTACTATGAAAATTTTGGCATCGCAGTGGCAGAAGCTATGGCTGCCGGAATTCCCGTGGTTATCTCCGACCGGGTGGATCTGCATCCTGCGGTAGCAGCAGCGGCTGCGGGATGGGTGACAGCTTGTCAGCTTGAGGATTTAACTAATACTTTGGCAACGGCTATCACTCATCCTGAAATTCGCCAACAAAGGGGGAAAAATGCCAAGGATTTAGTCTTAAATCAATATAGTTGGTCGGCGATCGCTGAACAGCTGTTAACTGTCTATGAAAATCTAGACAGACGGATTAAGATTTAGGCCATGAGGATAACCAGCACTAAAAATGCCAGTAGGGTTAAACCTGATTGCAGAAAGACGGGAAGCGCAAAAGAGTTCATAACAGTAGCTCACTTTTCTAGGGATGGCTCTATTTCCACTATACGCTTTCATCTCCGCTAATTCCTCATATTTCCGTCCGTAATGTCATCATCTCATCATTTAAGTAGGTAGGCGTTAAAAATTATCAGACACCACCCTTATCAAGGGGGGACTATAGGGTAGGGTTGATTCATGAATCAACCCTACTATGAATCAACCCTAGTACTAAGGGGGGATCGAACCTAAAATCCATTTTTAATTTAATTATAACCAGCTACTTATTCATCCCATAGGAGAATTTGAGTTCACTTGTACTGCATTTAAACTGGGTAGGGAGCATTTTAATACAAATGTACGGAACTTGGTCACTCCTCACCCTGTTCACTTAAGTTTCAGCGTCGTGATTATAATTAGGGAATGATAGAAATTCTTAGGCAATAGGATCACATCAGTGTTGATAAATCATCTTTTCTTCGGCGCTTTCCTACCTCTTGATACTCTCCTGTCCACCCAGGGGATTATGGTTATGCTTCTGGCCGCTTATGCTTTAGCCATGTGGATGTTTCTAACTAGCGCCCCAAAAGTTCATACAATCATGGTGACAGATTTGGAGACAGCCCGACAATTTTATGAAGGACTTTTAAATTTACCCACGGCCGATGTCCCCCTCCATTACTATTACAATTATGAGCAGACGATGGGCAATAATATGATTGACCCATTTTATATGTCTAGTAATCCGGCTGTGACTACTGCCAACCCTTCTTTGGGAGATCAACCCCAGGGTTTATGGTATCAGTTAAAGAAAAATACCCAACTGCACATCGTTGCTGGGGCAACCGCGGGTTATAAGGATCGTCATCGTCACGTTTGTTTTGATCACGATTGTTTAGAACAAATTCTGATGCGGGTGGAATCACGACGCTTAAAGTATAAAGTTCGTCGCAATAAACCTTTAAATTTTTTGGTCAAAGATAATGCTGATCGCGTGATTGAAATGGCCGAAGTCTCGAATTAGTTAACGTTAATTAGATTGGGGGCAACTATAACGGTAAATAACTAAACTTATGAATGCTCAACTGCTCACAATCGTTTTAATTTCTTTAGGGGTAGGTATTGGTTTGGCCATTCTACTCCTAATTTTAGTCAAGTTAAGACGCTGCAACCAACAGGTAAATAGTATCGTCGATTATCACTCTCTCATCGGTTTAATCGGAGTTGTTCAAATCCCCTTCGATAAAAATAGCAAGGGGAAAGTGCGAGTTAATGTCGGGGATAGTCTGATCGATATAGTAGCGATAACGGAAGGGGAAGAACAATTTAATGTCGGGGATAAAGCATTTATCCTCAATTGCCAGGACAATAAAGTTTTAGTCATTGCGGAAAAGTATATCAGAGGCGATTTGTAATTTCTTCTAAACCAAAGGGTAACTAACTATGAATAGTCAAAATAATTCCTATCTCATCCAAATCAATCCCAATCAATACGACAACAATAATAACAACAGTGCTGGCAATTTATTGTTGAATAGTGTTCCCATCGCTTTATTGATATTTCTGGGGATTGGTGCGATTTGGTTTATCAATTCTTTTTTGTGTATTTGCAAACCCAATGAAGTAGTGATCCTGAGTGGGATGAAACGCAAATCAAAAGATAGACAGGATGTGGGGTATCGAGTGATATCGGGGGGTCGGGCGATTCGTATTCCAATTTTAGAAACCGTTAAACGCATGGATGTCACCACAACCCCGATCAGAATTGAGATTAAAAATGCCTATTCTAAGGGCAATATTCCCCTGAATATAGTGGCCATTGCTAACGTGAAAGTTAGTTCTAAACCTGAAATAGTCGGCAATGCGATCGAACGTTTTTTAGATCGAGATCGAGAAGAAATTATTCGCGTAGCTAAAGAAACTTTAGAAGGAAACTTGCGGGGTGTAGTCGCAACAATGACCCCCGAACAAGTGAACGAAGATCGCTTACAATTTGCCGAAAGTATTACCAGTAACGTCAGTCAAGACCTGTTTAAACTCGGTTTAGAAATTGATACTCTCAAAATTCAAAATGTTGCCGATGACGTGGATTATCTTAACTCCCTCGGACGGGAAAGAATCGCTTTAGTCATGCGTGATGCTGAAATTGCTGAATCAAATGCCCTCAATGAAGCTGAACAAATAGTCGCGGAATGTGAGGAACAGGCAACCGTAGCTAAAACCCGCGATCAAATTATCATTTTAGAGCAAGAAAACGAATTGAGAAAGTTAAAGGCAAAACTGGAACAACAGGCTAAATCGGAAGAAGAAATAACTATCGCCGCCGCTAAGGAAAAACGTGCTATAGTTGAGGAAAAATTGCAACAGGTCAGAGCAGAATTGGAAAGATTACGTCTCCAAGCAGATCAAGTTTTACCCGCAGAAGCGCAGCAGGAAGCTGAAACTTTCCGCGCTAGAGGACAAGCGGCAATTTTTGAAGAAAATGCCAAAGCTGAAGCCTTGGTTAACGAATTGTTTGCGGAAGTCTGGCAAAACACCGGCAGCGAAGCAGAGGCAATTTTCTTGATTCAACAGTTAGAAACTATCCTGGAGGAGGCGATTAAAATTCCTAAACGCTTACACCTCGATCGAGTTAATATCGTTGATAATGGTGATGGTAAGTCCCTCGCTGCTCTGATCAAAGTCTATCCCGAAATCGTCAATCAATTCCTCGCCAGTGTCCATCAAACCCTCGGTATTGATGTGGTCGGAACTCTCACCAATAAAATTGAAAAATAGCAGTCAGAAAACACAATAGCCTGATTTTGGCGATAGATTGCTACCTGTTGACTAATGGGAGCAATTAACCAGCCCAGTCTTAAGCCACTATCAAGATATTCCTGCATTTTTGCTTAGAGTTAACTTAAAGAATCAGTGCGCGACCTTAATTAGGGTTTGCGGCAAAAAGTTTGTTGGTGGGGTTAGGAGTCGGTCGTCGGTCGTCAGTAGCCGGTCGTTTCAGGCTTTGTTGCCCTCTCTTTTCGTACGAGCTTATGTACTATAAGTAGTCATGCAAAATTAATTACCTGCCCGATCGAGCTAAAACCCTTACGGGGCAATGATCGTCATGTGTAAATAATTTTGCCTAGGTACTTAAGAAGGATAATGCAAGGTTTTTGAGGGTCTCAATCCGATTTTCGCAGCATGAACATCGGATTTTAACAGGTCAAAAGCCTTATTTTAAAAGGGTTTTACCATTATTCAGCAAGCCCTATGTATTGTCAACTTAAAGAATTTTGTGCTAACATACTGACACTCAGTCAAGCAGTGTCAAAATGTTTGTACTAGAATACAAAGTCAAGCCAAAACCTAATCAAATAGAAGCCATTAACGAAGCAATACGGACAACCCAATTTGTTCGGAATAAAGTCCTGCGTTATTGGATGGATAATCCAGGTGTTGGCAAAACAGAGTTATTTCGGTACAACACAGCATTAAGGAAAGAGTTTAAATTTGTTGATGATTTAAACTCCCATGCTTGCCAGACTGCCGTAGAAAGAACCTTGCGGGCAAT
>NZ_SFBV01000252.1:0-11999 GCF_007095585.1 Microcystis sp. M_OC_Ca_00000000_C217Col | reverse complement strand
GATTCATAGTAGGGTTGATTCATAGTAGGGTTGATTCATAGTAGGGTTGATTCATAGTAGGGTTGATTCATAGTAGGGTTGATTCATAGTAGGGTTGATTCATAGTAGGGTTGATTCATTGTAGGGTTAATTCATAGTAGGGTTAATTCATAGTAGGGTTGATTGATAGTAGGGTTGATTGATAGTAGGGTTGATTGATAGTAGGGTTGATTCATTGTAGGGTTAATTCATAGTAGGGTTGATTCATTGTAGGGTTAATTCATAGTAGGGTTAATTCATAGTAGGGTTGATTCATTGTAGGGTTAATTCATAGTAGGGTTAATTCATAGTAGGGTTGATTCATGAATCAACCCTACAGGACATCGGGGGGGTAAGGGAATAAATTAGGGGAAGTCCAGATATTCTTGTTCTGTTAGTGCAAATTCTGGATCAATGATTTTTACCTCATTATAGGTGAGTTGATAGAGTTTGTAAACTAATTTGTCTATGGCATCTGTGATTTTGGAAATATCAGCTTTTTCGTCTGCATTTCTTATTGAAATAATCTCTTTCACAAGTCGGTTAAGTTCTTTGTTGTTGGTGTCACAAAGGGGCGAGTTTCGTAAATAGATTGGTTTTATTTCATAATCGAAATATCTCTTTGAATAAAGCCAATTAAAAAGCTTAGAATTTAATATACCCAAAAGACCTTCAAGTGAATTATTACCTTTTAAAATTATGTTTGAAATTCTATTGAGGTTATATTTTTTGTCATAATCAATCGAAGCAATTATTCTTTCCTTTAGAGAAATATTTCTTGTCCGCACAATTAATATTTTTGGTTCTGTAAAAAACTTTTCATCTGGCAAAGTTCTACCCAACTTGCCTTTGCTTTTTACAAACTCTTTGTCATACATTATGTAGCCTTCTGTCTTGATATTACCATATTTTGATACTCCCGTTCCTGGAACCATTGGATGGTATCTTTTATCAAGTTTTGTTTCTGATGTTAACTCGTCTTTTATATAACCTGTATTTATACCGACCCCAAAGTCATAACCCGTTTCAATTTTTGGAAAATTTGAGAGTAGTTTATTTACAATATTATATTCTTCGTCATTTAGTAAATAGTCAAATACTAAAAACTCATTTGACAAAAATCTATCCTGTTTCAGAGTATATGCTGGAGTTGTAGCCACATCAATTGGTTTTTGCGGATTAATTACGCTTGTTTTTTCACCATTGTATTTTAACTTCTGAAGAATATATATTGCAGAGTCTACTGTAGCTTCTTCAAACACTGAACCACCAAGCGGAACAATATTTTTAAGTGTGGAATTTTCTAAAAGAAACTTTCTTGTTTTGTCGAATGATGTTTGAAGAAGGAAAGATGAGTTAGTAATTAAAGAATTAAAGCCATTCTGTTTGGTGATTTTAAGTGATTGCTCAATGAAGAACTTATACAATTCATAATTACCTGATGTATTATAAAAATTACTGTTAAAATATTCCTTAACATTCTCAATGTCAGCATTTCTATAAATATAAGGAGGATTACCAATTACTATATCAAACCCAACAAAATCACCATCATCATTCAACACTTCCGGAAACTCAAACCGCCATTCTAAAGCATTATCATACAGCTTACCGCTTTCAATATCTGCAATTTCAGCAGTTAGCTTATCAATCTCATTATTTAACTTAGTTACTTTTTTCTCCCGCGCTTTTTGCTCCGTCTTAGTCTCCTCAAACAATAAACCCTGATTTTCCAGATTATAAAGTTCCCCTTGTAATTGACGTAACTTCACCTTCTTAGGATTACCGATTAATAAATTGGAACTAAAACCAGCCTTAATCTTAGCAATCAGCGTTTCCATCTCCCGCTTTTGTTCCTTATTTTCCGCATTGCGATAAGTCTGTACAGCATTGCGATATTGCTCAATACTAAACTTCTGCTTCTGTAAAACCTGTTTAACATCCACATCCAACCCAAACCGACTAATCAAAGAATTACCACACTTGATATTAATATCAATATTTGGCAAAGTTTCTAAATTGCCATCCTCGCGATAATAAGCATTCTTTAAAAGCTCAATCCATAACCGCAAGCGACAAATCGTCACGGAATTAGGATTAATATCCACCCCAAATAAACACCCCTCGATAATCGTTTGCTTCTCATGAAATAAGGCTTGCTGTACCCGGTGCTTTTCTTTATTATTCGGATGATAAGCAAATAAACTCCCCTCATCATCGTAAACCAATAACTTATCATTTCGCACCTCTACCCGATAATCTTTTAGCGACTTACCCGAACTATCTAATAAAACCCGTAACTCACTCTTAATCGCGATTATCTCATTCAAAGCTGAAACTAAAAAATGTCCCGAACCCACCGCCGGATCGCAAATCTTCAGGCTATTAATAATAGTATTCGCCTCTCTTTTGTCCTCAATTCGTTCATATAAATCATCTAAAGTTTGACAATTCCAGCCTTTTACTTCATTAAACTTCTGCGCGATCGCTCTTCGTATCGTTTCCCGACACATATACATGGTAATAAAACTCGGCGTATAAAAAGAACCATCTTTATAACCATTAATCTTTTCAAAGATTAACCCCAACACCGAAGCATTAATTAACTTTTCGCTATCTTCTTGAGGATTTTCTAACTCATCTCGATCGAATTTATAAGCATCCAAAAACTCAAACAAATAAGCCAACGCATTTAACTCGCCTACTCGCTTATTACCCTGATTATCTTTTAGCACCGTCGCTGTAAAAATGGGTAAAGTTCGCTCCCGCAAATTGCCAATAAAAATCGTTTGCTGTTCCGTCTCCGTTGGTTCAAATAGCGAACTATTTAAATAAGGTACATGAGCAAAAGTCGTTTTAACCTTAGCCTCGCGCTTGTTTGTATCCCTAGCTAACACATCAAAAAATAAACTATCGAGATCATCATAACTGGGAACTTTCGCCAAATTGAGAAAGGCAAAATCTCGATCGCCTTGATGATATTTAATTAATTGCGCTTCCAATAGTTTGAGAAACAAAACCCGATTAATCCAATTAATTGATAACCGCAACGCCACATTATAAAGCCGGTCCTCATCCGTAGTTCCAAACTCTTCTGGATTTTTTAATTGTGCAATTTTATCTAAACTATCCAACCGACTAATCGCATTTTCAATCAGGGAACCATCACAGCGATCGCCTTCTTTCATTCGTCCGATTAACTTCTTCCCTTTATCCTTAACTTCCGTCAAACCGATAATATACAAAAGCTCATTATAAAAAGGCTTATTTAAAGTATTACTGTCATTAACAAAAGGTAACTTAAGTAAATGTTCTGGCGAAAGAATCTTGTAGATATCAAGCAAATCTAAATTTTCCTGTTCTCGCAGATCAAAATGAGTAAATTTAATTTGCTCAATAACTTTAGTGATCGCTGGTTCGGCAATTTGTTGATAGAAAAAATCCGTTTTCGTACTACTCAGTCTCCCGGCTTCAAAATCGCCAAACTGGTTAACTAGAGCCTTATTAGCAAAAAACAACTCCTCAAAAATCTTGCCATCGAAAATAAACCACTCATAAATATTTGTCACGATTAAGTGTTTAATCTCAAGATTTTTATCCGTCACCCTTTCGCGGAGAAAATATAAAACTAACTGCTGAAAAGCCTTAGTATTAAGATTATCCAGTCTTGGCATTTCTGCATTTATTGTCCGAGTAGGTTTCTTCGTCTCAAAAATGACCCCCACTGGACTTTTAACATCCTGGTTATTATGAATAACCAGATCAATGCGCTCTTTTGTATTGATAAAATAGCGATCGGTATAATAGGTATTTTTAAAAAAATCTATCAGCAAATTTTTATTAAACTCTTCCGACTTTTTGCTGTCACATTGCTCCAATAAGCGCGTTAAATTAGCTTGAAAAACCTGAATTGTTTCAGCATCAGGCTTGATTTTTAAGTACACCCGATTTAAGGCTTGTTTGAGTTCTCGCTTATTGACAATCATAAAAGTTTACCTCTAGGGAAACTACCGATTAATTTTATTATAAGTAGGGAGGCACAATTATTTGTAGGATGGGTTAGCGGTAGCGTAACATGATCTGGCGTTGGGTTTCATGCTTCAACCCAACCTACGTTCTACCGATTAATTTTATTATAGCATTGCCAAATAATCGGTTAAAATAGAAGAACAAAAGTTGCAATCGAGGTCAATCTGTCGAAGCCAGGAATTTCTAACAGCAATGGGGAAATAATCCCCCGTCACAGCCTAACTTGATGGGGGGAGTATGTCACTGTTGTAATGCTTTTAAGAAGCGTCCCATAGTGGCAAATAAACCCGACTTTTTGGCTTTGTTAGCAGGATTAGAACTATCATCGGGATTATTACTAGAAGCTTTCAGAATCAGATTTTCTAAAGCTTCGCCCATGGGTTTAGTGGATTGTTCAGAAATTAACTCGTAACCGTCTTCTTTTTCGAGCCAAACTTGCCACAAGGAAGGATAGGAACGATAAACGATCGCTGATTCCAAGGGACGAAAATAATAACAACTTTCTAGGATACTTAAAAATCTTTCTCGCAATTGTCGGGCTGCGTAACCGATACCCACTACCGATACATCTTCCAATTGAGGAATTAGAAGAACTACGGGGCGATCTTCGGCAAGGTAACAGAGTTTTTCTACGGAATTAATCTCAACCGAGGAGGGACAAACAACTAAAAAAGCTTCATCTTCGGGCTTAATTTTGTTTTCGACAGGAATAAAACGACTACCTAAATCTCCCAGTTGAAAAACTGTTTCTCCCCAATCCCGTCGGGCTAACATGGCGGCTCCAGTATCGGGAAAAATTACCCTTAAACCAGAACCATAACTGTCAAAAATAGAGGCAAAATCAAGGGCTAAAGCTTGTGCTTGTAGAGCAATTTCTGGGATAACTAATTCCACTTGTATGCGTCTAGCTCCCGATTCTAGAGCCAGTTGGGTGGCGGCTTTCGCTTGCATGATTGTTTCTTCTAGGGAATTGGGTAGGGTCATTTCAGTTATCAGTTATCAGTTATCAGTTATCAGTGACTACCTCTGGTCGTCGGGGGCTTAAAATCAGAAAGATTTTAATTTTTATAAAAGGTAGGGTTGATTCATAGTAGGGTTGATTCATAGTAGGGTTGATTCATAGTAGGGTTGATTCATAGTAGGGTTGATTCATAGTAGGGTTGATTCATGAATCAACCCTACCCTTAATAGATGAAGTGTGAGAAGACTTGGCATCATCCCCAGCATTAAGATAAATCCTATAAAATACTTTTAGTTTTTAAGAAGAAAGTCGGTAATCGGGGAAAAGGTGAGGAGAGAAAGCTTAGGAAAGCTGATAGGAGCCGTGACGTTGGGCATAATAATCGAGAATTGCCGTGACTAGAGTGCGATCGCTTTCCTGAAAAGTCTCGGTATAGTTAATTTCTAGACTACCGATCTGACTTTGATGATAATCGAATTGTTGGAACTGCTGGGGAGTGAGATGGGTTTCCACACCCTGAACCTGTTGTAAATGGCTGGCTAATTCTCGATAGATAGCCAAGGGCATTTGCGGATAAATAATGGTTTGTTTTTGTTGAATAGCAATCGATCGCACGGGTTTTATTCTCCTGATTCGGGAATATTATAGCTGATCGAGGCTTGCGGTGCGGCCGGTTCGGGTACACCATCCCCTAAACGACGGGTAATAGTTCGACCGTATTGTTCTAGGACAATATAGGGATTATCGGGATTAGTATCGATCGCTTTAACTAAAATTAAACCATTAGAGAGGGTAGAACCGGGGATAACTCGACGTTCCGTGGCTTCTCCCGGTGCTTTCACGATCGCCATAGGAGTGGTAGGTAACTGGACGATGCCCGATACTTGCACTTCTTCCGCTTCCGTCGGTTGCGGTGGTGGCGGCGGCGCTTTAACTATCGGTCCTCTGGGAGTGGCACGATTACCTCCGGGTGCAGGTGCGGCTGCGGGACGATTACCTCCGGGTGCAGGTGCGGCTGCGGGACGATTACCTCCGGGTGCAGGTGCGCCAGTGGCCGCTGGAGTCCCAGCTGGGGGTTTTTCCGCCACTGTAATTGTAATATTTGGTTGTAGGGGAAAGGGAGCAAAGGGGTCCCTGCGACCGCGATTAATTTCCGCCCGTTTTTGGTCAGGATCGGTAGCAGGAATCAATCCCGCTACCCTTAGGGGGGTTGGTTCGGTAGCTGGTTGTACAGCACCGCTAAAGGCGGGTGGTTGGGCAGCCGGGGGACTGGGAGAGGGGGTGGGGGTTTCTTGGCTGGGTGGTGGGGATTGATTAGCTTGGTTAGAAGCTGGACATCCCACCAACAATAAAGCGACACTCCCCACCGACAGTATTAGCGGCAATTTTTTCATAGGGAAACAAAGACAAAATGGCCCGGTCGGACAACCTTGGATAATAACATAACCTATCTTTCCCAGAAATCTAGGCTGATTACACGGGGAAAGTCAGGAACTTTGCCCCGCTAGTCCAGTTTTAATACTGACTACCGGATTTACGATGACCGATGGCGGTGACACCGTTACTATCCAAAACTTGACCCCGCTCGACGGTGGCATAGACTAACCAGCGATCGCCGCAGAGTTGTCGCTCTTTCACCGTACACTCTAGATAGGCGAGACTTTCGCTTAAAATCAGACAGCCATTTTCCCCGACTTGGGTTTCTAATCCCGTAAAGACATCACCGCCAGATTTGATGCGATTGGAAAAATGGCGGCGTAAATTGCGCCCTTCCTTGAGAATATTCAAGGTAAAGGCGGTTCCCGAGTTAATTAGACGGTCGGCGGCTTGTTCGTCGGCAACGGCGATAATTAGCCCCGGGGGGTTAAAACTGGCTTGGGATACCCAAGAGGTCAAGAAACCAGCATGATCCTCGCCCTGACGAGTGGTGAGAACAGAAAGGGAACCGACGATCCGGCCAACGGCCTGGGCAGTGCGATCAATTTGTGTTTCGGTCATTCCCTGTTGGGGAACCCGCAATTTTTTGGTTTTTTTCAAGGCCCTGGCGAAGGTTTCTCCGGCTAAATAACCTGCTTGTAAACTGCTTTCTGTGGGGCTAAAACGCACGCGCAAGGATTCAAAACCGAGGCAATAATTGGCATCTTTGAGTTTAGTTTCAATTAAATCGACAGCTTCCCCACTCCAACCGTAGGAACCAAAAACCCCGGCTAATTTAGTTTTTGCTGCCGTGGAAAGAACGATTCCTAAAGCAGTTTGGATCTGGGTAGGAGCGTGACCGGCTAAGGTGGGAGAACCGATAATAAATCCGTCACAATTTTCGATCGCTTGACTAATTTCGGCGGGGGTGGCAAACTCACAATTTATTGATTCTACGGCCAGATCATTTTCTAATAATCCTCGTTCGATCGAGCGGGCCAGGGTGGCAGTATTTCCGTAGGCAGAAGCATATAATAAAGCCACTTGTAGGGGTCGAGTTTTTTGTTCTTGACACCAATAACGATAATCGTGGGCAAGACGACTAAAACTATAACGAATTATCGGACCGTGGGCGGGTGCATAATATTGGGCGGGAAATTCTTTAATTTTGTCGAGTGCTGTTTCTAACGCTTTAGATTGCACGGCATGGAGACAATCAAAATAATAACGACGATCTGCGTCTAATTCTTTCCAATTTTTATCCCAAATATCGTCACTGCACAGATGCACACTAAAGAATTTATCGCTGTATAAAATTTGGGTTTTTTGGTCAAAAGTGCAAATTCCATCAGGCCAGCGCGGCGTAGGGACATTAATAAAACTGAGTTGATGACCTTGCCCCAAATCAAGAATTTCATCGGTTCGTATGCCCAAAATTTGGGCATCGGGAAAGGCATTTTTAAGGGTATTGACGGCAGCTTTAGAACAGAGGAGGGTGATTTGATGGGTGGCGGCTAATAAGGCCTTTAAAGTGACGATACGGTTGGGATTAACGTGACTGAGAATCAGATAATCGAGACGATGTAAGGAGATATATTGACGAATTTCTTCTAAATAAATTTCCGTGAAGGATTCTCCAGGGGGATCGATTAAGGCGGTTTTATCGCCACAGATAAGATAGGAATTAGCGGTGGTTCCCCGTTGACGAGCATATTCTATTTCAAATTTTAATCTGTCCCAAGTACGGGAGCGAAAAACCCAAGTTTTATCGGCAATTTCTGCGGTTTGAACATCGCGGGAGCGATTATTAATAGCAGGATTGGGAATTAAGGTATTAGTGGTCATAATTGTTAAGTTGGGTGTTGGGTGTGGGGTGTGGGGTGTGGGGTGTGGAGTGTGGGGTGTGGGGTGTGGGGTGTGGGGTGTGGGGTGTGGGGGGAGTGAGGTTTTAGAGTTTTAGTTGAAATTACTCTATATCCCCATTACCCTATTCCCCCATTTTCCTATCCCCTTCTAACTGATAACTGATAAATGATAACTGATAACTGATAACTGACTAAATTTTGCTGTTTATTTCAGTTAATTCTTTAACTAAATGTTGACGATAACGCTCAGAAACTTTTTGTTCAGGATCGATACCTTCAAAGGTGGGAGGAAGCCAAACTCTTAACACCATTAATGTACCGAGAACTATTAGAAAAGCACAGGCAGCTAATACTTGTGTCCAATTAGTTTCTAGGACTCCTCTAACAATTAATTCTCGCAAAACCGAGACGATAGAAACTTCCACGGCAACACCGATAGAAACTCGTTTTTCTTGCAAATAAATAATTAACAATCGGAACAATTCTACTAGAATTAAGAGGAATAAAATATCGGCGGTAATAATCCGAAATTGAATCGGTGGCAGCAGAGACATAAACATTTCTCTGACTTCTAACACCATGAAGCTAAATAAACCGATACAGAGAGAAATGACAATTAAATCTTGAATCATTTCTAAGACTTGCACTACTCGCACCATCATTGGGGAAGGGTTTTTAATTGGTTCGTACATTTTATTTCTCCTAAGATTGATAGAATTGGGTGTTAGCTGTTGGGGGGATTTTTCAGTGAGCAGTAACCAGTAACCAGTAATCGGTGAACTGATAACTGATAACTGATAACTGATAACTGTTAATAATGGTTGCCAACTTTGCGATGATGGACAGCAGTTAAGACATCTAAACGGGCAACTCGTCCGGTATTAACGGTACAATAAACTACCCAATGATCGCCGCAATCTAAACGACTGGTGACTTCACATTCTATGTAAGCTAAGGCATCCGCTAAAATTGGTGATCCATTATTGGCAGTATAGGTTTTAATGCCTTCAAAACGATTGGCACCGGGAGAGAAACGCTTGAGGAAATGTTTCATTAATTTCTGGTAATTATCCTCAGCCAAAACATTTAAAACAAAGGTATCGCTAGGCTGTAAAAAGGATACCATTGCCCGATCTTTAGCCACTGCAATCGCCACACCTAAAGGATTTAAACTTGCTTGTGTCACCCAAGAGGCAATCATGGCACTAGATAAATCAGCTTTTTGGGAAGTAATTAGGTACAATCCGGTGCTAATACGTCCTAGAGCCTTTTCTAAGTCGTTATTAATCGATTTAATTTGTTTAATCGTTTTTTCTCGGCTTAACCATTGACCGAGGTCGGTTCCTGCTTCATCGGCAATCAAATCGAGGGATTGATTGGAATTGTCTTTAACTAAAAGAGGAGGAAAAGCTTCGATCGCCCCGATTTCCTGTAATTTATTTCTTAAGGGGAAAATTGGTTCATCTTCCCCACCTCCTGACTCAAATAATCCCACCGCTTGTTTGCCATTAATTGAAGCAATAATCGTGCTTAAAATCGTCTGGTTAATCGGGGAAGATTGGGGAGGCATTCCGATGATAACTCCCTTAGATTGATTGATCAATTCTCTGACTTCGTGGGGATCAGCATTATTCATATCGACTAATTCTGTCACCACATCATTTTTATTCAAACCCTGACTGATCATAGTAGCTAAATGTTCGCTTTGTCCGTAATCTTGGGTAAAGAATACAGTCACTAAAGTATCAGCAGAAGTTTGTTCTTGACTCCAAGTTTGATAGCGTCCCACCCAATCAGAAATATGGTGTTTTAATAGGGGGCCGTGACCGGTGGCAATGAGATTAATCTCAAATTTCTCGATCCTTTTAATTGCCCCTAAAACCGAACGAGCATTCGGTCGCATCAGACAGTCATAATAGGTTTGAAAATCGCCTTCTAGCAGGTCTTTTTCTCGATCATAGGTTTGATCATCACAAAAGTGCATTCCGAAGGCATCACAGGTAAAAAGGGTGGCAGTTTTAGCATCAAAAGTGAAGATAGTATCAGGCCAATGAAGATTAGGGGCCGCAACAAATTCTAAAACATGGCCATTACCTAAATCTAAAGTATCACCACTTTTAACTATTAACTGTTTAAAGGGTCTGTGTACCATGTTTTCGAGGAATTGCATGGCAACTTTTGCCCCCACCACGGTAACTTCTGGGACTAATTCTAAAACTTCTTTGACTAAACCACTGTGGTCGGGTTCGGTGTGACTGATAATTAAATAATCAAGATGATTGATGTTGATTAGTTTAGTTAATTCATCCAGATAAAGGCGATCGAATTTGCGGTGAGATGTATCAATGAGAGCGGTTTTTTCCCCTTGAATAACAAAAGAGTTATAAGTGGTACCGTTTTCTAAACCAAATTCGATATCAAAGCGATCGCGATCCCAATCCAAACAGCGCAGGGTAAAAGTATTTTCGGCGATTTCTTGGATTTGTGTGGTTAAACGGCTGGTTTTAGCGGGTTTTGGGGTGATTAAAGCAACCATAATTTCTATCTCCCACAGGATTTGATTCGGAACTGCATTTGCTTAATTCCTATGGTGACTTGCTTTCAGCGATTTGTAAAATACCAATTACTAAAGTAAATGATTAGTTAGATTTATATAGTTTTTTATCTATGATTACGGATATTAATTTGCGTGCCGGCCCTGCCGAATCAAGATAGGATACTAAATCCGGTTATTAAAGACTGATTATTTATTGCTCCTCTTGCCTATTGCCTCTTGCATGAGTGCCTCTCCTCATAACTAGCCTGTACTCAACGGATTTGTGCGAAACGTTTAGGCATGAAATAAGGTTGAAATACCTGAAATAACCGCCTAGTAAGGTCTTAGGTCAACCCTGACCAACCTTATAACTGTTTATATGTCCCGACGTTTAGTATCACATCGATACCAAACTAGGCAAGGGGACTCAAGGTCAATACACTTTGTAACAATTATCTACAATTGCTACAAAGGTGAGAGTAACGGCGATAGCCACCCCCAGATTCAGAAGTCACAACTCTGGAACTGAAGCGGGGAACGGAAGGCGAGAGATGTGTTACCTAACATCCATACCGAGACCACTGCCAACCATCCATGATTAGGCGTGAGCCAAATGTCCGACCTGAACCATCGTTATCATTGAGTAGTGAAATAGGTTGACACACTGCGTTCAAAAGAACAAGGGGAAAAGTAAGGGTTTTTGAATCCACACCCACACAGACCTTTAAAGTACCCCGGTGGATAGGACAAATCTAAAGATGGAATGCCCATATAAACGGAACGTAATAAACCCTTTTAGGCTCTGAGTATCGGTCGAAATACTCAGTAGTAATAAGTGTAAGCGCAAGCCTTCAAGGGTGTGAGATGTAACCAAAAGCCAACGCCTGACAGTAATAGTCAGAATATGCTAACAGGTTACGGTTTGATTGTAAGGATAGAGTCTAGTAGGAGTCTATATGACGAAAGCGAGAGAAAGTAAAGGGTTCGGGAAACCGAAAACCACTAAGACTACGAATGTATGGAAAGCTATCAATTGGGCGAAAGTCCAAAGATACGTTTTCAAGCTCCAAAAGAGGATATACCAAGCGGCTAAATCGGGACAGGGTGCAAAGGTTAGAAAGTTGCAACGTCTATTAGTGAAATCATACTACGCTCGTCTATTAGCAGTACGCAA
>NZ_SFBV01000251.1:0-8601 GCF_007095585.1 Microcystis sp. M_OC_Ca_00000000_C217Col | reverse complement strand
GACTCTGTGTAAGACAGTACATGGTTTTTTAACTGTGGTATGCGACGGTGGTGGAAGCAGAAACTTAAATCGTGAGGTTTAGGAATCGCCGCACTTTTAGGGCGGCGAGGATGTCAACTCATGATATTCTGATTCAATCAGTAGCGTTTGAGAGCCTATGTCCCCATCTCAATTTAATTTTCAAGAAAACGAACTCGAAGAAGCGGATATCATAACCCTCTGGGATGAGCAAGGTCGATCGCTGGACTGTTATATTGAGAATGCCTATGAAACCGATGATCTCACCTATATGCTTCTTGTCCCCGTGGATACCCCGGTGATGATTCTAGCTTGGGATGAGGAATCGGAGGAAGAAGAATCTGATGCCTTCTTAATCGAAGATAGCGAGGAAATCGAGCGGATTTTCGCCGATGCTAAAGCGGTTTTAGCAGAATTAGACCTATTGCTCAAATCCACTGCCCACACCTTGACTGTTAGTGGTGAATTACCGCCCCTAGAAGAAGATAATGTTCTCAGTTTAGAAATTGATGGCGATGAACCCTCCTCGTCATCAGAGCCGGAAGAATTGCAATTTCTCGCCAGTTTCTTTTCGGAAGACCAAAAATACTCGATTTACAGTCCCCTAGCTCCTTTGTTATTCTTAGCCGTCGGTGATGCGGAAGGGAAAGTTGAATTAGTTTCCCCCGATGATGACGGTATGGGACCAATTCTAGAGGAACTTTTGTTTGATGAACTCGATTAATTACACGATCTTACCAAATCCGCCGACCAAAATTTGTGATCAATCTAGTGACAGTATATCTTTCGGGATTTTATTATCCTCGTGATTAAAACGGATTTGGTATTTTTTTCCCTAAATTAATTACACATTTTCCTAACCACTGACGAACCTATTATCTATCGGATAGGCTGCTAGCCTCTGCTTGCTGGCAAAAGTGAGGGGCAGCCTCAGACAGGCACTAATGCCAAAGGAAGAATTAATAATCAGTCTTTAGTCAGAAGATTTGGTATCAGAGCAGCACAAGGCTGACGTTTAGGGGCTGGCTGCGATAGGATAAAAAAGTGCTAGATAAAAACTCCTCTCCCTTCTGGTCCTTAGTTGCGGGTCACTGGTTCAAGCTCATCTGTGGAGCTAGTTACCAGGATTTGCCCACGATTCGCAACCTCGCTTTGACCTATACTATCGCCGGGGCCGATTGTATTGATGTGGCCGCCGACCGAGCCGTGATTGTTGCGGCCCGCGAAGGCATCGAAACCGCCGAAAAAATCGCCGGATTCCCCCCAAATCGACGACCTTGGTTAATGGTCAGTCTCAACGACGGGGAAGATCCCCACTTTCGTAAAGCTGTCTTTAACCCGCAACTCTGTCCGGTCGATTGTCCCCGTCCCTGCGAAAAAATCTGTCCCGCTTATGCTATCGATAGGGGAGGAGTAATCGAACAGCGCTGTTATGGTTGCGGTCGCTGCTTACCCGTTTGTCCCCCGCAAATAATCGAGACAATATCCCGTGTCTGTCAACCCGCAGAAATTATCCCCTTAATTATCGAAATGGGAGTCGATGCGATCGAAATTCATACCCAAGTCGGTCACAGAGAGGAATTTGCTCGACTCTGGCAAGCGATCGCACCTCTAACTAAAAACCTAAAAATCCTCGCCATAAGTTGCCAGGATGATCAGCAGATCATTGATTACCTCCACTATCTGCGAGAAACTATTTCACCCCTAAGCTGTCCTCTGATTTGGCAGACGGACGGCCGGCCGATGAGCGGCGATATCGGCAAAGGAACCACCCACCCGGCCATTAATATGGCCAAAAAAGTCCTCTGTGCCAATCTAGCCGGATTTGTGCAGTTAGCTGGGGGAACCAATGACCACACCGTGACCAAATTACGGCAACTGGGACTGAGAGAAAAAATCGCTGGTATTGCCTATGGAAGTTACGCCCGTTCATTGATTTTGCCAATTTTAGAGGATTTATACCAGCCTAACCTTGAAAATGACCCCCAAGCCTACCAAGAAGCCGTTAAAGCCGCTTCTATTCTCGTTGCTCAATTAAAAGCCTAACCTTGGTCAAAAAACTATAATATTTTTTTAATTGACAACTAACCCCTAAATGTGTTAGACCCCAAGAAAATCTTGGAAATAAAAATAGCCAATTATCGCCAAAACCTTTTATTATTAATGCCAGAAACCCTACCCTCCTCTCGGATGCCAGTTACCGACGATTTAAACAAACTCTTGGCAATTCTACCTGTGCGGATTCGCAGCAAAATCGAGGAACACCCGCGGCAGCATCAACTGATCGAAGTAGTTATGGATTTGGGACGCATACCAGAAGCGCGTTTTCCCGATGGGGCGATCGATCTGGGGGACGAACCGATCTCAAAAGAAGAAATCCAGTATTCGATCGCCAGGGTGGGCAGTTTTAGCGGCGATAATCGCGCCGGGATTGAACGCACCCTGCACCGCATCAGTGCCATTCGCAATCGAGACGGGGAAATTATCGGTTTAACCTGTCGTATCGGTCGGGCCGTTTTCGGTACGATCACCCTGATTAACGACCTAGTGGAAACGGGAAAATCCCTGCTGCTGCTCGGTCGTCCGGGGGTAGGAAAAACCACGGCCTTGCGAGAAATAGCCCGAGTTTTAGCCGACGATCTTAACAAACGGGTAGTGATTATCGACACCTCCAACGAAATCGCTGGGGATGGAGATATTCCCCATCCGGCCATCGGTCGCGCTCGTCGGATGCAGGTGGCCCGTCCGGAATTGCAGCATCAAGTCATGATCGAAGCGGTGGAAAACCATATGCCAGAGGTGATCGTGATTGATGAGATCGGTACGGAATTAGAAGCTCTGGCCGCTCGCACGATCGCCGAGCGAGGAGTGCAGTTAGTGGGAACCGCCCACGGCAATCAATTGGAAAATTTAATTAAAAACCCAACTTTATCGGATTTAGTCGGGGGAATTCAGGCAGTAACTCTCGGAGACGAAGAAGCACGCCGCCGGGGTTCTCAGAAGACCGTTTTAGAACGCAAAGCACCGCCCACCTTTGACATTGCCATCGAAATGTTGGAACGTCAGCGCTGGGTCATCCACGAGGACGTATCTACCACGATCGATCAACTGCTGCGGGGACGGGAAGCAATTGCCCAAATCCGTTGGGTAGATGAGGAGGGGAAAGTACAAGTCGCTCAGGAAGAACCAAAATCGGAAAACTTGACCCCTTTGCGCGGCAATTATCTGCCGGAAATGGATAAACCTAAGGGATGGCGGGCCGATGGCCGGATGACTCCCGTGGCCCGTTTCCCTGCGGGCCACCTCAACCGGGAAAACGATTTCGATCGCCTCCTCGAACAATCTTGGCTGCAGGAAGAACCGGAAACGGAAAAAGTCCGCGTCCCCGGTCCCAATGGCGAAGATTGGCCGGTTTATGTCTATCCCTACGGAGTCAGTCGCGCCCCGATCGAACAGGTAGTACAGTCCCTAGATTTGCCGATCGTTTTGACCAAAGATTTACAGGGGGCCGATGCGGTGCTGGCCCTGCGTTCCCACGTTAAAAATCAGTCAAAATTGCGTCAAATTGCCAAAGTAAGACAAATTCCCATCCACGGGATCAAATCCAATACCCTGCCCCAAATTTCTCGCGGTTTAAAGCGGATTTTGGGCATTGATGACCCGATGAATCAGGAAGGTGCAGATCTGCGTTTATTTGCCCGCAGCGGTAGTGATGACGAGATCGAAGCTTTGGAGGAGGCCCGGTTAGCGGTGGAACAAATCGTTATTCCCACCGGCCAACCGGTGGAGTTACTGCCGCGATCGGCGAAAGTGCGGAAAATGCAGCACGAATTAGTGGAACATTACCGTCTCCAATCCGATAGCTTCGGAGAGGAACCGAATCGCCGTATTCGCATCTATCCAGCTTAGGAGTCGGGAATTTGCAGCGACGCACGCTCATCATTCTAGGTACAGGAACGGCGATCGGTGCGGTGGCCCTCCGGATTATCCATCGTCCCCAATCGGCGGCGGAATTGCGCACCAAAATGCCCCTAGCTGAAAGAATTAAGCTCTGTCTCGATCTGGCTAAGATTAAACTAGCGACCACGATCGATTATCTCGATAGTTATGCCCGTCGGGGCATTCTCTATCCCTATCTTACCCATCCAGAGCCATCGGGTTTTACTTTCTTCAATTGGCTACGGAGGGGGAATAGTCCCACCCCCGGCACTTGGAAGTTGGCAAAGGCCAATTTTTGGGCGGCAGGGGCTTTTCCTGCTTTATTATGGAAAATTGCTGACTTAGAATCAAACCCTATGGATGCGGGATTTTGGTCAGCTGCCGCGAAAAAATGGAGCGATCCCTTAAAAGAAACCAGTTTGAAAAACAAAGACATCGCTCTTAATAATGTACTGGTGTTTGCTCCTTGGTTTGAGTCGGGACAGGGTCAGGAAAAACAGACAGCTTTAGAGATAACTTTACGGGGGGCCAGACAACTAGCGCAACCTTTTCAGGATGGTAAAGGGAGTTATCACACCGATATCGGTACTTTTGGCTGGTTACGCAAGGCCGATCGCACCGATCAGCAAGAACATTGGCACGTTTTTATGGACCATACAATCAATATAGAACAACTGCTCTGGGCAGGTCTCCACAATCCTGACCCCAAGGAAGCAAAAGATTGGCAAGAAAAGGCCCTTTCCCACATCCGCACCATTAGCCGCACTTTTGGGGCTAACCGTCGCCCGGGTAAAACGGGAACTTGGCAAAGAGGCTATTTTGATCAAAATGTCAACTCTCCCACCTATAGAAATTTCTTATTTAATGAGGGAAAACAGGGCTGGCGCGATGATAGCACTTGGTCCCGGGGTCAAGCTTGGTTTATTTATAGTGCCACGACGGCCTATATTTACACCGGCGATCCGGAAATGTTAACCATTGCCAAGGATGCCATTAATTATTATCTGGACAATTTGCCCGATCGCTGGCCCGGTGGACAAAGACGCGCCGGGGATTTTATTCCTCCCTGGGACTTTGATTATGCCTTGCAAAAAAATGGCGCTACGGAAAAGGATTCTTCGGCAGCGGCGATCGCTGTGGCGGGGATGATTCGCTTATTAAAAGCTTTACCCAGCAGTGATCCTAGTTATGGAACCTATCGAGAGGCGATCGATAATACTCTCTTGAATTTGACTTCTTTTGCCTATTTTCCCGACGAAACCGCCCCAGAGATGAGTTTATTGCGTCATGGTTGTTATCATCATCCCGCCGCGATTCAACCCAGCCAAATCTATGATACGGGTTTAATTTGGGGAGACTTGTTTTTTATAAATGCTTTGGCTGAATACCAAGATTTACCCGCTACTTAGGGCTGGCTGAATAAATCTAAAAACCTTGTTGGATAATATCTTTAGACTTTTTGTCAATCAAAAAGTACCGGCCCTGGGAGTGATCAGGGGGAAAATTCCGGGACTTTTTCCCTGAAAATTAGGTAATTGACCCCCTCAAAATCGGTAAAACCCACACCCTGCCCCTAGGAAAAACTTTTTGCCGCAAACCCTAAATATAACTTAACTCAGTAAAAAAGACTTATTCGGATGGACAAGAAAGCCTTTTTTCAGCGCTTCTCGTCCTAATAACATCCGAAAACCCATGACATCGCGATTAGTTAAAGTTAATTCGATCGCCCATTGACGATCACCAAGTAATACACTTGTTCTGATAACAGGACGTAGTTGACTTTGACCCCCAGAATTTTTTACCTGTCGCCATTCGAGGATTTCTGCGGTGGTGGTGACAGTGTGGTGACTATCTTTTTGGTAGGGATGAACTTGAAAGCGCAGCCAATTGCGATCGCCATCGAGAAAAGGGTGGAGATGAAAAGCGTGTAGGGCCGAGGAGCGAGCGCCTGTATCAATCTTGGCCTTTATTTTGGTAATGCCTAAATCAGGTAAATCCAGCCATTCTCGCCAACCGATGATGATTTTATCGGGTTTCATCTATTTATTTAGTTTTTTCTTCTTCAATCTCCCGCTGCATTTGGGCGATTTCTTCGGGAGTCATCGCTTCCAGGCGTTTTTTAAAGACGGCATCTTCGTAATCTTTGCGCTGTTGGCCGTAGGTCATATTATCGGTGGCGACTCGAAACAGATAGGTAAAAATCCAACCGATGACACCACCTACCAACACCGCTTGACTCCAAATTCCCGCCGAAGCACTATCTAAACCGGTTTTTTGTAGGATAATGTAGAGGATGCCGCCCATAGCAAACATCCCTATACCGATCCCGATGACATCAATGCGTCTCATGGGTTTTTTTGGTGATAACTTAAGCTTTTAGGGTACGACGTTGGGGACGGAAGTTAAGGAAAGGACTTAACAACAGCATCCCAGGGAAGAAAAAGCTCATCAGAAAGTACATAAACCCTCTTTCCCAAGAAGAAGCCACATACCAGCGCGTATTGAGGTAGTAGTAGATAACGGCGGGAATGACGAGCAAATACAAGACACTGAGAGATAGGTAGATCAGGGCGATGATAATGGTTTCTTGCGTCAGAATTGATTGCATAAGGATTGATTTTTCTCAATAGCTGTCGGTGAACGGCAATCCACCTGCTGATTATTTTACCCTGTCTTTCCCCCTTTGCGGCGATCGAATTGGCGGACTAAAATAATTTGCTGAAAATACTCTTGCCAATTAAATTATTTGTGATATGATAAAAAATTGTCGGTTAAATAACGGGGGCGTGGCGGAATGGTAGACGCTACGGACTTAAAATCCGTTGAGCCTTATAAGCTCGTGAGAGTTCGAGTCTCTCTGCCCCCATCGATCGAAGTCTATATTTAAACTGAGTGTTGGATATTCTAGTACAAATGTCCATGCTCCTAGTAAAAACTTTTTCAGCCAGCCCTATCTAAAATATCCAATAATTCTAGGGGATGATCAATGAGATGATCAGGGTTAAATTGGGAGAGAATTTGAGGGGAATTAAAGCCCCAAGCGACGGACACCACTGGCACTCGACTTTTTTGGGCAGCAGTAATATCTCTAGTTTCATCGCCGACATAAATCATTTCATCGGGACAGAATTTATTTTGTCGCATCAGGCGATTGATAATTTTGTGTTTGCCGAATAAAGGCGTTCCCGAACAGATAAAATCAAATAAATTTAATAGTTGATTATTACCTAAAAATAGGTTGACATTTTCTTTGGTATTAGAAGTTATTATTCCCAATCTATAGCCTCTTTCTTTAAGAGTAGCGAGGCAGTGAGGCCAGCCATGAAAAGGTTTCAGACATTCAATTTGTTTATTTAATTCCCGTTTAACTCGATAGAGTAAAAAAGGGATTTTAACGGGGGAAACTTGGGATTGTTTAATAATTTCTTGGGAACTAAGGTTTTTTAGTCTGGCCAAATCTTCCTCGTTGATGGGTTGATAACCAAAATTTTTAGCCAAACGATTGACAATCTCCACGAAAGTATCGTGGGTATCGGCGATAGTACCATCAAAATCGAACACGACTACTTTAATTGTCATCTTGTGCGGGGTGAGGGGAATGGGCTAAATTAGCTTGGGCATTACGTCGCCACTGCTGGGGTTTAATTCGACGCAGGGCTGACGAGATGAAACGACGATCCCACTCCTCTATAGTTAGATTAGCTAATTCCTCCAACCTTGGCGAGAGGTTTTCGGGACGAGGTTGAAAATCCTCCACGTCGGTAACTTGGGCAAAACGTTGATTCCAAGGACAGACATCTTGACAGATATCGCAGCCAGCTACCCAACCTTGTAAATTCTTGGCAATTTCTGTAGGCAAAGTTACAGCACGATTTTCGATGGTATGGTAAGCAATACAGCGATTAGCATCCACCACATAGGGACTAACTATTGCCTGGGTGGGACAGGCGCTTAAACAACGGCTACAGGTGCCACAATGGGCGCTATGGGGTCGATCGGGTTCTAAAGGTAAATTAGTTAATATTTCGGCTAAAAACACCCAACTGCCGTAATTGCGGGTAATTAAGTTACCATTCTTGGCAATCCAGCCGATCCCTGCTCTTTGCGCCCAAACTTTATCCTGTACCGGTCCGGTGTCCACATAGTAACGGGTTTGAATTTGCTCCCCCTGACTTTCTAACCATTGACTGAGGGCCTTTAATTTTTTACTTAATACTTTGTGATAATCCCTTCCCCAAGCATAACGGGAAATTTTGCCATGGTTTTGTTCTTGACTGTGTTGCTGGGGGGTGTAGTAGTTAAGGGCAAGACATATTAGCGATCGCACTTCTGGCCAAAGAGTTTTGATATCCTGTCGTTTCGGGTTAGTCATCCAATCCATATCAGCGTGATAACCGCGCTCTAACCAGCTTTTTAGATGGGATACCGCCGAGTCTTGACTATCCACAGAAGCAATACCGACCCCATGGAAACCTAACTCTAGCGCTTTTTCTTTGATTTGTGTTTCTGTCACCATAGAAATATCTTGGCTCTTCTAGGTTCTGTGTGAGCATGGTATAATAGTAACACAGAACAGGAGGTGGGTTATGTGGATAAATTTTGATCAACTCCTCGATTTACCAAATGTAACAGTGGTCAATTATC
>NZ_SFBV01000250.1:0-9155 GCF_007095585.1 Microcystis sp. M_OC_Ca_00000000_C217Col | reverse complement strand
TGAGTTAAAAGTTAAACTTCAAGTTTTCATTCAGAACTAATGTACTGGTTAACTGATTTTTTGGGGAAAATTAGTTAACCCATCATTATAACATATAATTAATTTGCAAGAGGTCTATTCCCTAGCAGGCTTAGTTTCTGGAAGGGCAAGAAATACTTCGAGGGAAAGGGCTTGTTTATCTTCTATTGTGGTAAACATTGATTGATTTCTCCGCTCTTGAGTTGTTTTCTATTATAAGCTCCTGACTCCTGACTCTCAGGACAATTTTTGATTTTTGCCATAAGTCCAATCTAAAAATACGGGTTTTTCTTTAAGCTCTAGCACGAAAAATTTGATTAGCAGTGAGGTTTAACTCTGGAAAAACCCCTGAAATAAGACGTTGATCCTGTTTAAATAAATTACCTTGATATTCTCCATCAATTAATTGATAGATAGAAATGGTGGGTTCTTTGGGGCTGCCGATATATCGGGCCGAACCTTTGGCTAAATAATCGATAATCCAATATTCGGCAATTCCTAATTGTTCGTAGTCGTCGAATTTTTTCAGATAATCATCTCGCCAATTGGAACTGACAATTTCAATAATTAATTTAGCTGATGTTGCCAGAGAAATTGAGGAAGCAGTTTCCCAATAGGGATCATTAACTAGATTTTCTCTGTCTAAGACAATAATATCGGGTAGATAACCCGTATGAGAGCGAAGGGGTTTTACTGCCGCAGTATTGGGGATAAAATAGGGCAATTGCTGCCGATTTATCTCTAAGAATAGGGTTCCAGAAACAAATCCGCCAATTTCTTCGTGTTTTCCGATCGGTCGCATCATGGCCAATAATTTTCCTGCGATTAATTCGTATTGTTGTCCATCATCGGGATATTGATTGATATAGTCATCAAAAGTCAACAATTGGGGGATAGTTTGGGTTGTGGTCATGGCAGTTAGGGGGAAGAAGAGAGATCATTTTTCTAGATTCTAACTCGATTAACGACGTTGCCACCAAGTCAATCCAGCTAGGGTAAATCCTACTAAAGGCATTACTACCATCGCTATCCAAAAAATAGCGTTAGCTTGCAGGGGATTTAAATTAATTCTTCTATTTTCTGGTTCCTTAGCCCGGATAGATAATGTGGCTGTTTCACCACTGGCTAACCACTGCACAGAATTTAAAAATATATCTCCGTTTAACTGTTGTTCAAATAGTCCATCGCTGGCAAAGCTGGCATTACCAATCACGATTAATTTACCTTTTTTTCCCGTTAGAGCAACTCCTAAATCAAAGGGGCCCGCTAAATCTTTTTCAGGGTTAAACTGGAGATTCTGATCATTTAAATCACTCTCAGCCCACATTTTATCATTAGTAATCATTAAAGATACGGCTTCAATTCCTTCGATGGGAACGGTAGCGATGGGACGAGCAAAGGGAAAGATAGAAATACCGTTGGCAAAATCGCGAGTAATCGGATGATTACCGTAATTGGTAATAATGGGACTAGCCGGACCTAAACCGATGATTTCCCCAGCACCGGAAGCATCAATAATAATCCGATTATCTAGTTTCACACCCCAAGGGGTTAATAAGGGTTCTAATCCGGTTTCGGTTTGGGGGTCAATCATTAATAAAATTTTGCCCCCCTGCTCAAGATAGTTTTTTAAAGCGGTGACTTCCTGGGGAAATATTTTTCTTTTGGGACTGGCAATAATAATGACATCGGCATTATTGGGAATGGTGGAACGTTCCACTAGATTAAGTGGTTCTACTTGATAACCTTTTGCTTCTAAACTATTGACTGCTTGCACTAATCCACCTTGAGGTTCTTTGATGGCATTTTCTCCATGACCTTGCAGAAAATAAGCGGTTAAAGTGCGATTAGTTTTAGCGGTTTCGATGGCATTACTCAGTTTCGCTTCGGTGAGACTTTCCTGTTCACTAATAGTTTTTAGGGGTTGTTTTTTGTCACCATACTGTAGATAGACTCTAGACAGATTATCATCAGCTAGTTTTTTGAATTCCTGAGCGATATTGGGTTTTTTCTCCGGGTTAACTATCTCGTACTGAAATTGGGGATTTTTGCGTTGATAATTGGCTAAAAGTTCCTCTTCGTTGGCACTGATTCCCCGGGTTGAAAAAATCCAGACTTTGACTGGTTTTGACAGATTGGTTAATAGTCTTTCGGTTTGGGGGGATAAACTAAAGATTTGGTTTTCGGTTAAATCAACTCGATAGGGATAACGGAGAGCGAGAAAGTTAATTAAACCGATAACGCTGAGGACAATAATAGTAGTAATGAGGGTTTGAGTGCCAGTGCGGGTACTTCTTTTTTGCCAAAATTCTTTGGAAGTGATTACTAATAACAACAGCCACCCTAGAAACAGAATAGCCCCGGCAATTAATAACCCCAGAGAGAGGGATGACCACTGACCAGAGATTAACCCCACTGTTAAGCCAGCACTACCCAGAAAGAGGGCGGGTATATAGAGAAATTTACTGTATTTTTGCCAGGATATCATAGTTAGTTTCTTTGATAACGGTCCGCTTCGATCGCTTGAGTAGTTAGGAAGATTCCCAGCAGAATATAACTGAGGAGGATGACTAAACTACTACTGTCAAAAATTCCCCGCACGAAATTGTTAAAGGGTTGATACCAAGATAGATGGGAGAGCAATTCTTTCAGGAAAAATCCGATCTGTTCTCCCACTTCTCCCCCAATGCGATCTCGAAAGAAGGTTTCGGCATTGTTAGCAATTACATCCAGTATCCAGATAAATAAGATGGTGATAAAGGTGATGATGTAAGCAAGGATAGAACTATTGGTGAGGGAAGATATAAACATCCCGATGGCTAGGATGGCCGCTGCCAGTAAAATTAATCCTAGATGAGCTAGTAAAATACTGGCTATATTTACTGGGGGAACTGCGGTACTAAAAACCACTATTTCGTAAATCCAGAGGGGGGTAATCATCACGGTAAAAAAGGCCAGCACTCCCAATAATTTACCGATGGCTATACTCCAATTAGTCAGGGGAGAAGTGGCTAAAAGTTCTAGGGTTCCCTGTTTTTTTTCCTCTGCGTATAATCCCATAGACAGAGCCGGCAAAATAACCAACAATAAGGAGGATAAAATAATGCCGATGAAAGTGGTCATAAATTCAGACACCGTATCTCTGGCTACCAGAAATCCCGATTGTTCTTGGATACCAATATCGAGAATAATGCCGTAGAGAAGGGAGTTAAAGAAAAATCCCGCTACTAACCAAAATATCCCCATAATGATATAGGCATTGGCGGCGGTAAAATAGCTTTGAAATTCCTTGCGAAAAATCGCCCAGATATTATTGATCATTTCTCTCCTCTTGCTGGTTACTTTCCCCGCTGCCGATTACTTCCAGAAAGATGTCTTCTAGGGTTTTACGCGTGCGACGCATTTCTAATAGGTTATAACCATTGTTGACAACTATTCTAGCAAGTTCTGCCCCTAGGTTTGTCCCCGCTTGACCAACAATTTTGAGCAGGTTATCGCCGACTTTTGCCCCTTGCTCGACTTGCGGCATTTGTTGAAGGATTTCTAACAGGGAATCCCTATCACCTTCGATCTCAATTTCATAACTGGAACCAGCAGGGGTAGCGGTAGTAATATTATTGGCTACGATGCGACCCCGATTAATAATTGTCGCTCGATCGCAGGTAATACTCACTTCTGGTAAAATATGAGTGGAGAGAATAATTGTATGTTCTCCCGCTAAACTTTTAATTAGATTTCTCACCTCGATAATCTGTTTCGGATCCAATCCTACTGTCGGTTCATCTAAAATAATTACCGGTGGATCGTGTACAATCGCTTGGGCAATTCCCACACGCTGTTTATAACCTTTGGATAACTTGCGGATAATAACTTTTCTTTTTTCTAGTAACTGACATTTGCCTAACACTAAATCTACCCGCGCTTTTCTATCCCCCGATGAGATGCCTTTAATCCGTGCCACAAAACCAAGAAAACCTTCCACGGTCATCTCTGGATACAAGGGGGGATTTTCGGGAAGATAACCAATGCGACGACGCACTTCTAAGGATTGTTGATGCACATCGTATCCTGCTATCCTTGCTGTTCCCGTTGTGGCAGGAATATAACCAGATAAAATCCTCATAGTCGTGGTTTTTCCGGCTCCATTTGGTCCCAAAAAACCGAGAATTTCTCCTTTTTCTACGGTAAAATCCACGTCACTGATTGCCGCGGTAGAACCATAAATTTTACTCAGATGTTCGACTTCAATCATAAGCTTTATCAGTTATCAGTTATCAGTTACCAGTTACCAGTTATCAGTTATCAGTTATCAGTTACCAGATGGGAGTTATCAGATAGGAGTTTTCAGTCTGTTAAGTGACCAGTTCGGGGCTTTCTTTTCAATGATTACTAATTACTACTCACTGATAACTGATTTTTCCCAGACTATGATCCCGATTAATTTCTACCACTAGATGCGCTTGTTTGAGCAGGGGTGGGAGAAATAATTGCGGATGTAAACTTTTCCAAAAATACTTGACAAATTCCTCGATTTCTGATGGGTTCATACCTCCTTTTGTTTCGGCTGCCTGTCGCCATTGTAAACTGTAACGGTAGTCAAGGGGATAAAGAATCAGTAAGCGATCGATTTTTGACCAGAGGGGTAGATATTCTCGTAATCTTTGATTATTATCCCTGGCGAATTGTCGGTCTTCTTCGCTATTAATCGGATCGGGGGCATGATCAAAGACTGTTTCTTCTATTGGATTCATGCCCACAAACCAACCCTCGAAAAAAAGAATATCAACTCCCTCCACTTGTTCCGCTGCAATTCTATCTCCTTGTCCTTGATGCAGGGACTTGTCAAAACGCGGTATTAAAATCGGACTTTCTTGCTGACAAACCTGTTCTAAAACTTTAATTCCTAATGCTATATCATGAGTACCCGGTGGACCACGCCAGCGCAATCTTTCATCCTTTTGACGCAATTTTATTCGCTCATTATAGGTCTTATAAATATCATCTAAAGAGAGATTATTTACTTTTAAATCAAAATAGGCTAAAATAATCGACATTATGGATGTTAGGGTTGTCTTCCCCGTGCCTTGGGGAGCCAAAATGCCTTGAATCAACGGTTTTGCGTGGCTGCGTAGCTCTAGCGCCCAAGGAATCCAGAAGCACCAACAGCTGATCAAAATCTGATTTGGCTGATTTATCCCTAACTCCTGACATTTTTGCCAGACTCGCGGCCAGAGAATCGTTAATAGTTCCGCCCTTTCCTGTAGGATGAGAGGGTTAGTCTCCCTAAAATTTAAGGATTCGATCGCTAGTAATTCTGCTAAATCCGCCTCAGTTAAGGGATTTTTGTCGATTAATCCCCGTAAAATCGTCAAAATCTTCATGGCTGTTATATCAGAATTAGCAAAAAAACTGTCCCAATGATTCAGGAGTAATTCTCTAGGGTTAGCCACCCATACCAGTGGATTAATCCCGCTCAAGATTTTTTTGAGAGTGTTTTTTAGGGTTATTTGCCCAAAAATGAAGGGTTTGCAGGCAGGCACGGATTCCCATTATATATATAAGCATATGTCAAGTTCCCTTTTCAGTCAAGGGGCTTGGCCAAAAATCTCTAGCTTTGTCTCCAGTTTCCCAATCGGTTAGACTAAGAATTATTAACATTACTTAACAAAACACCAGATGAATACAGCTGCTCTGACGATAAAGCAAAATTGGCAATGGCAAGGACATTCGATACACTATGTGCAAGCGGGTACTAGAGTCGCGGGAAAACCCCCTTTACTATTAGTCCACGGTTTTGGCGCTTCCACCGACCATTGGCGAAAAAATCTGCAAGGTTTAGCCTCAGAATGGGAAGTATGGGCGATCGATCTGTTAGGATTCGGTAGATCAGCTAAACCAGATCTTGTCTATAGTGGCAGTCTTTGGCAGCAACAATTAAATGATTTTATCAAGGAAGTTGTGGCGCAACCGACGGTTTTAGCGGGTAATTCTTTGGGGGGTTACGCTTCTCTCTGCGTGGCTGCTAATCACTCTGAGAATGTTCGGGGATTAATTCTCCTCAATAGTGCCGGTCCCTTTAGCGATACAGAAAGCAATCGTCAGCCTAATTTAGCACAAAAATTACTGCGATCGATCTTGCTGCAACCCTGGGCCAGTTATCTCTTATTTCTCTATACCCGTCAACCCAAAACTATCCGCAAAACCCTAGAGAAAGTATATCTCGATCGCAGTGCCATTACTGAGCAGTTAATAGAAGATATCCGTCGTCCTTCCCTGGATGCGGGAGCAGCCAAAGTTTTTGCTTCTGTGTTTAAATCTCCCCGGGGGGAAAATGTCGATATTCTCCTGCAAAAGTTAAGTTGTCCCCTGTTGATGTTATGGGGTGAGGGGGACCCTTGGATGAATACTAGGGAACGCGGGGCCAAATTCCGTCAATACTATCCTTCTCTGACAGAATATTATCTAACTGCCGGTCATTGTCCCCACGATGAAATTCCCACAGAGGTTAACCAGTTGATTAGTGATTGGGTGAAAAGCTTATAGGTAGTTAGGGATCGGTTATCAGGTTTTTTTTTGACGCTTATTTGACCTGAAAAAAGAGGGTCTGTAGGAAGGCACGGATTCCCATTCTATATATAAATATCTGTCAAGTGCGGGGATTTGTCAAGGGTTTTTTTGAAAAAATCTGCTGGAATTTGACTGGTAAGCTGTTGACTATCTAAATTACTCGTTAAGACTGCACTGGACTTGGGAGCAGGGAGAAGGAGTTTGAGCATTTGTACTCAAACATCCAATACGCAATTTAAATTCAGTACAGCTTAGGGAAGACATTAGCCGGTATTGGTAGAGAAGCAAATGAATGAGCAATTGTAGGAGATAACTATCTACTTGATGTCTCTGTTGGTTCCCCAATCTAATACATCTGTCTGTCTTTGTCGCAGTTGTTTGGCCGTTTCTTCTAACCAACCAAGATAGTCTTGTTTGTATAAGTCTTTAGTAGTGGTCAGGTATTAGGTTTTTATTTTTTTGACGCTTATTTGACCTGAAAAAAGAGGGTCTGTAGGAAGGCAGGGATTCCCATTATATATATAAGTATCTGTCAAGTGCGGGGATTTGTCAAGGGTTTTTCTGAAAAAATCTGCTGGAATTTCAGGGGAGAAAATCGGAATCGAGGATTTGTTCAGGACTATAGGGACAGCTTTCGGCAAAGATAGCGGCCGGTAATTGGCTTTTTTGTCGGACTCGCTTCACTGCTTTGGGGTAAATAACGGCGATTCTGGTTAAAAAATAGTTATAAAGGGTTTTCGACTCCAATAAAAGTTCTAATTCCACCCGAAAGTTACCGATTTCGTCCTGCCATCCCCGCGCACATCTTTCTCGTTCCTCCGGCCAGTATTGATAGAGAAGCAGATGAATGAGTAATTGTAGGAGATAACTATCTACTTTATGTCTCTGTTCATTCCCCAATGCTTCGATTTCTTCTCCGAGATGTTCCCAATCTAATACATCTGTCTGTCTTTGTCGCAGTTGTTTGGCCGTTTCTTCTAACCAAGCAGGATAGTCTTGTTCGTATAAGTCTTTAGTTGTCATAACCTATCCTCTTTAGCACTGGTCAGGTATTAGGTTTTTATTTTTTTGACGCTTATCTAACCTAAAAAAAGAGGGTTCGCAGGCAGGCACGGATTCCCATTCTATATATAAGTATCTGTCAAGTGGGGGGATTTGTCAAGGGTTTTTTTGGGGAAATCTGCTGGAATTTGACTGGTAGGATAAGAGATTGTTTCACCTTTGCCTGTGAGCTACAATAAGCAGATGAGCAACAGGATAGGATTACAGGAGTTTTAACAATGCGGTTACTACGGGTTCAAGTTCCTGACTTTCGAGTGTTAAAGAATATTGATCTTAGTTTCGAGAAAGACTTTTTTCCTCAAATATTCCCTATCGGTAGTCAAAATGGCGGTGGCAAAAGTACCCTTCTACAATTGATTTTTATCTTGCTTCATTGTTCTGGTGATCCAGAAAAGATAGAATATGTGGTAAATGTACTCCATCGATGTCAACTAGAAGATGAGTTAGAGCAGAAAACCCTGGCTATGTTTGAAATTCTAACCGACAATCGGGAAGAAGTGAAACTAGATTTTTTTATTTGCAGATATGCTTATATAAAAGACTTGGTATCTGATCTTGACGGTCAATTAGTATATCATTTTGGGGATGTTTATATAATAAAAGGCTGTGTATCTGATATTGACGGTCAATTCGTATATCTTTGTCGAGCCAATAACCAGAAGAATGAAGAGATATTTTTGTTGTGTAAATTTAGTCAAACCACCCAAGAAGAATTTCAATTATTCATGAAAGAATTATCTTCAAAAATATTTTTAGCCGCACCTTCAGCGCAAGTTTTTATCTTTTTACCCAAAGCTACTAACAAGAGTCTTTTTCAGATAAATCAAGGGAATCCAGACTCTAGTAACTATTATTTAGCCATGACAGATGTTAAAGAGAAACTTAGCAACTTATTTACCTACGATTTTCTGCCAGTTGAGCTATTAATTAATTACTTTATCATGGCTCGTGATCAAGATTTTGCTCAAGCTATAGAAACGGGTAAATATGGAAATAACTATCAACTAATACGGCAAAACTTAAACTCAATTTTTCGGATAAAGAAATTAATTTAGATAAAGATATATCGGGGATTACCTTTAAATTCAAAGGGGACACAAACGGAGAAGAATTATATCCAGAGGATTTGAGTCATGGGGAACTGAAGCGATTAAGTATCTATCTGTGGCTAAAGTATCGTAGGATAAAAGATGCGATTGTCTTGATGGATGAAATTGAGATTGCTCTCCATCCCGACTGGCAATATAGAATTATTGAGGACTTGCAGGAATGGGAACCTAGCAATCAATATATCTTAGCCACTCATTCCTATGAACTCTGTCAAGCTTTAACTCCCGCTCATGTTAAAGAGATAGAACCAAAACCATTGAAATAAAGATGGAGAAACTAGGGAGCATCTCACTTATGCAATGAGTATTAATACTTATAGCAGTCAAAAACTAGAAAATCTTCAACTTGATCACAAAGAGAAATGAGATTATAATAGTTATAACTTACAATTCAGAATA
>NZ_SFBV01000025.1:0-4389 GCF_007095585.1 Microcystis sp. M_OC_Ca_00000000_C217Col | reverse complement strand
CTTTATTTAATAATCTGCGTTCTCTTACTATTAGCAGCCAAGGTAGTGAAAATTCTGTGCGTCGGGGAACGATTTTCTTTAACTTGGGAGTGAAGTCTTAATCAGTTATCAGTTATCAGATAGAAGCTTGTAGTTTGGGTTGAGCGATTTAATACTTAGGAGAAAACTGCTCGATTCAATGGTTTGAGCGAAACCCAACATTCTTGACGACATTGGTGTGGTTGGGTTTCCCTCAAGCGTCGCTAATATTTGACAGACAAGAGTTATTATTGCTCAAGTCAACCTACGGTTAGTATGTTAAAGTGCATAACAAGTATGGAAAAGCCAAATTATTTTGGATGAGCTTGCAAAATTCGCTTTACTGTTTAAACCATGACTACTATCACAATTGTTCCAGAATTTGCAGGAAAAACCTTGACATATAAAGCAATTTGTGGCAACCAAGAAACAAGTGGTTTGACTCCAGGTCAAGCACTGGATCTTATGGAAACAAGTTTAATTGCTGAAGGGGAAAATATGGGTGAGACATTAGTGATTTTACAGCGTTTCCGTCCTGATAATTTATTCAGCAAACAGCAACAAGAACGTTTACAAGAACTGATGGAAGAATTTCATCAATCTCTAGCTTCTGAGACTGATTTTTCTGCGATAAAACAGCAAGAATTAACAGCTTTAATTGAGGAAGAATTACAAGCAAGTATTCAAAGAGGGAAAAGAATCATCAAACAGATTCAAGATAATGATTAATTTATAATCAAGAGCAAAAGGTAACAAGCATCTCTTTTCAAGGGAACAAAAATTAAAATTTTTCTGATTTCAACTGATTTAAAGCTATCGACTTCAGGTAGTAATTACTGACAACTTATGGCTGATAACTGATAACTGAAATGACCCATCCCCAATATACTCTCGTTGCGAAAAGGGCAAAACATAGATGTGAATATTGTCATGCACCAGAGATTATTTTTAATCTTGCTTTTGAAGTAGATCACATTGTTCCCCTCTCTAAAAAAGGGGAAGATAAACCAGAAAATTTAGCTCTATCATGTCGTATTTGCAATCTTCATAAATTAGCTCGTATTGAGGGAATTGATCCAGTGACAGAAAAAGTATTTCGCTTATTTAATCCTCGTATAGACAAATGGGAAGAACATTTTCTTGTCGATAATAAAACTTTTGAAATCGCAGGAAAAACGCCAATAGGTAGAGTTACAGTAGAAGTATTAAGCATCAACTCTACTTTACAAATTAGTGGCAGAAAAATATGGTATATTCTAGGTGTTTTCCCTTGAAAAGTTAAGCTAAATAAACCAAAAAAAATATGATAAAACCACTTTTAAAAGTAGCACAGATACAAACTTAAAACAACCCTCTCATTACTTTTTGCTCGGTTTCCTTCTTAATCTTGAGAATCGCAATATCAACTGATTCTTGTAGATAATCGAGATTTGCTTGAGTTAGCGTGTAGTGGACTGTTTCAGCTAAAATAGGGCAATAGATTTCGGCTTAAAGTCTTAGATTATAGAATTTATAGCATTTTTCTAATACACCAAATTAGCTGAAACAGTCCACTACGGCTAGTATGGTGTATCAGTATACCATCGTCCTGCTTCTTCTCTTTTGTTTTGTTCGCTCATCAGTTCTATTATTCTTAGTTCGTCATCTTTTCTACGTTTTTCATTTGCTTTTCTTCTTTCTTATTCATTCTCTTTTATAGGCTGTTCAGCCACTTGTTTAAACTGAGGAAATATAGTTGCAAGTTTTTTAAGTTACCCCTGTCGATACTGATCTGATGAAACAAGTTGAGAAACATACTTATCAAATACATCTTTAAACTCAGGCAAAGTAGCAACAAACTCTTTTAACCTGTCTATTGTATTATCACCAAAACCGAGACTTTCAGGCTTCGTGGAAATCCACCGACCAATCACAAACCGAAAATCTGGGTACTTATCTAGTAGCATCCTAACATCGGCAATAGATAAACCTCCGTCAACCATCTGTAACCATTGCTGGCGAACAGAATTCCGTTGAACAGGATCAGTAATGTGGTCAAAACAGTCATCGTAGTATCCTGACATATTTTTTTCTCCGAATCACTCATAATCTCATCTTAAGCGTTCAGGGGGTGGTTATCAAGTAGCCAGTGGTATTGATTCTGTGGAAGGACTCTCTTGGGGTAGTATAAATGTAGAGGGAGAAACATTATCTCTCCAGACTCGAATCGCCGAGCGCCATCAATTCCAGGATTAGATTACAAGGTAGCAAGCCCTAGCTTGAAAAATTCGCTAAAAAATATATAATTAACTTGATCAGATTATTTATAAAGTCTGTTTAACAGCTAAAGCTAATAAAGTTGATTTTGAAGCCGATGACCAAAGAGCTACTCATACAAATCAATCGAGAAGGAAACCTCGAACTTCCTCCTGAAGTTCAAACCCGCCTCAACCCAGGAGATAAATACATGATTTCCCTGACGGAAGACTCCATCATTCTCAAAAAAGTTCATCAAGATAAAGTCAATCTAGAGCAATTCTTTGAGCGACTAGAAGCAATGGAACCAGACCCCAATCAACCGACTCTAGCTGAGATTAGCCAGATGATTAAAGAAGCTCGCCAAATTAGACGCGCCAACTCATGAAAGTTGTTCTAGATGTCAATGTTTGGATTTCAGGATTGTTGTGGGGAGGAGTTCCGGGTAAAATCCTTAAATTAGCTAAAAATCAAAGAATTACAAATTACTCCCCAAGAATTTCTTAGTCGCTACTTTAATGAGTAGAGAAGAGGAGTAAGGTAATTAATTGACGATTTACCCCAAGAGAAAAGATAAGTTTGACCGACAATAATTGCTAGGATTACTGTAGGATTTAAAAAAAGCGATCGCTCTTACTACTTTCTAATTACTTTAGATAGTAGTAGCCTAGTGCTTTTTAGACAAAAAAAGCCTATTCTGTATATTCCCAAAAAAGCAGCCTATGAATTAAGTAGGGGTTGCTGAATAAATCTAAAAACCTTGTTGGATAATATTTTTAGGCTTTTTTAGCCCAAAAACCTTTTTTAGCAGGATTTACACCGATATTCAGCCAACCCTAAGTAGAATTTAAAATCATCCCCAGTGAGGAACTAGCCATGAAATCCTTTGCCCTTCTTACCACCGTTAGCCTAATCAGCCTTTCCACCCTCGCGACTGTTCGCCCCGTCATGGCGCTAGAGGGCCGACAACCAGCCGAAACCCGGATCGCTCAAGGGAACAATCAAGACGCGATCGGCCACTATAACCGGGGAGTTGGCTACATCCAACAAGAAAAATACGATCTCGCCCTCGCTGAATTCACCAAAGCGCTCAACATTAATCCCCGATACGCCGAGGCTTACCTCAATCGCGGGTTTCTTTACGAACAACAGGAGAAACCCGACCTCGCCCTGTCCGATTACAATCAGGCGCTCAACATTAATCCCCGATTAGCCGAAGCTTACAACAATCGCGGGTTTCTTTACGCCGTACAGGGAAAACCAGACCTCGCCCTGTCCGATTTCAATCAGGCGCTCAACATTAATCCCCGATTAGCTCTGGCTTACAGCAATCGCGGGCTTCTTTACGAACAACAGGAGAAACCCGACCTCGCCCTGTCCGATTACAATCAGGCGCTCAACATTAATCCCCGATTGGCCGAAGCTTACAACGGTCGCGGGCTTCTTTACTACGAACAGGGGAAACCCGACCTCGCCCTGTCCGATTTCAATCAGGCGATCAACATTAATCCCCGACAAGCCCAGGCTTACGCCAATCGGGGGGTTCTTTATTACTCTCGACAAGAAAGGGAAAAAGCGATCAGAGATTTCCGACAAGCCGCCGAACTGTCCCGCCAGCAAGGAAACGCGGCGTTATATGAAAAGATTATGGAACTCCTACGGCTATTAGGCGCGGTCTAGTCCTTTTTCTTGGGTTGAGTCCGTCGGTGGGGTTGAGCGAATCAATGGGTTAAAGAAAACCTCTCAATTTTAGGGGAAAGGGAAACCCAACAGCCAACACCTAAATCTGTCTGAATGAGCGATCGCTTCTCATGGCTTTTTGTGGGGTTTGCTTGGGTCAATCCAACCGACGGTAATTGCTATGATTACTATAGGATTTGAAAAGGGTGCGAGTTCGGCCTTAATTGGAGTCTTAGGACAGGATAACCAAGCACCAATTTTATCTAGTCCCGTCGGAGCATTATCTTTTATCGGCGAAAATAGCCTTTTAGTCGCCGCTAGTCGGGATTTAAATCGGTTTTGGACTCAGGTAGAGGAGGGGTTAGAAGCAGATAGTCCCCTACAGGAATTAATAACACAGGTCTTAAACCGCTTCCAGTCGCCTTTAGGTTTAAATTTGCCTGAAGACGTTTTTAG
>NZ_SFBV01000249.1:0-5539 GCF_007095585.1 Microcystis sp. M_OC_Ca_00000000_C217Col | reverse complement strand
TTAGGGGTCTCAATATCCCCCTAACGGCCACCGAGAAAACCTTCACCAGATAAGTATTTTTACTCAAGTCTCTGGAGGGGGACAGCTTATGTGACAGTTGAGGGTGCGGAATGTGGGATTAAACAACTGGTAGAGGAAGCAGGTCATCAGGTCGTGTTTTTGCCAAAATACTCTCCTGATTTAAATGATATCGAACGAACATGATTTTAGTGCATTAAAGAGGGCAAGAATGTATGCTCCTGTGGGGACACCCCTTGATGAAATTATTCGTACTTATTGTGTCGCCTAGTGTCTCGTTCTTATTTGAAATAACTGATAACTGATAACTGATAATCGATTTAGCGTTTGCGTTTGAGTAATTTAGAAATGCGTCGATTGTACCGCAACCAACGCCAAATTTTAATAACTAATTCCTCTACCCATAAAATAATCGCATCTAATCCCTCTAAAATCCGCTCTAAGGGGTGTTTAACGTAGCCGACGGGGGTTGATTCGGTTTCTAACCATTCCTCGTTAATTGGTTGAATTATCTCCTTAGCATAGCGGGGATCTAATTGGGCGGCGGGGGGGGATTCTCCCAGAGTAATTTCAGCGGCGGCCGGGGGGATTTTTTGTAAAGATTTATTTTGTTTTCCTTGACTAAAAGCTTTTTCTGTGCTAAGGGGCTGGGTTGGGGTGACTGGGGACTGGGGAAGGGGATAAGCGGGATTAAGGCGGGGTTTTTCGGAGTCTTGGGGAGAAATAGCCAAGATATCGGCGGATTCTAGCCAAGGTTGCTCGCTGACGGCGGAAAATGTCAGGGATTGGCGAGAGGAAAAGAAGTGATCGATCGCCGCTTGGATGAGTTTGCCGAGCGTGAAGGGATCCGCTTGGGTTTGTTTTTCTAGCCAATCTTGGAGACGTTGCTTGAAGGTGATCAGCAGAGAATTAGGAAGACTTAGGGGATATTTTGCCGATAAAGCGGGTGAATCAGCACTATGTTCTAAATTATTCTTCTCTTTTGCCCAGAAATGCTCGATCGCCGCATAAATTAACCAATAAAGGTGCCAGAGATAGGAGGAATTTTTCTCGAGAGTCGGGGACTGGTTAAGGAGATCGGAAGGGGGG
This sequence comes from Microcystis sp. M_OC_Ca_00000000_C217Col, assembly GCF_007095585.1. Lineage (NCBI taxonomy): Bacteria > Bacillati > Cyanobacteriota > Cyanophyceae > Chroococcales > Microcystaceae > Microcystis > Microcystis sp. M_OC_Ca_00000000_C217Col. The sequence continues at coordinate 4,432 of NZ_SFBV01000249.1, read as the reverse complement.
TTAGAGGTGTGGCTCAAACTGCCTGGGATTGCGGGGGAGATAGGGAGAAATTTAGCCTCGAAAATCGCTAATTTTTCGTCAATGACTTCTAAAATCGCTTGAGAATTTAAATTAGGCAGTGGTAAGGAGGGTGGTGTCGGGGTTTTGACAAGATGGGATTCTTGGAATAGATTTATGGCGATCGCTATCTGTCCCTGTTGTTCCCAGCGTAGTAGGTTCCAAAACCAACGGATCGGAGGCAAGACAGAATTTTTATCGGTAAAATTTGGTAATAAAGGCGGATATTGAGGATTTAATCGCTTAATTCTCCGTTTTTCGAGGGCGTAGTTAGCCAGTGCCGTCCTAATTTGTTTTTCTATTTGTCTTTGGGTTTGATTATCGGTGATTTTAACAGTCTGGTGATCGTTAGTGACGAAAACTAAAGCTTGATCCTCTAGATCGGCTGCTATGCCAATAAATGCCGTTTCTTGGTCGGATAAGCTCTGGAGAAATTCCGCAATCGCATCCGTCCCATCTTTGCTGGGGGGTGATAATTGTTTCTGGAGACTGTTCCCCAATTGATTAGCCGTCATCCGCAGGGATTGTACCAGCAAATAGACGGGATAGATGGCTATTTGCAAGGCAACAGCGATCGCATTTTGACCGCGACGGGAAACGCGGCCGAGGTTATCTTTCAGACGGATCAAGCGACGGTTGATCAGGTTGAACAGTCGGCTTTTATAGGGATCGGCAGCCATGGATTTTGGGCGATAACATCTTCAATTACACTATCCTATTGTGCAAGGGCGGGATAAAAAAATTTTTTGCCAAAACCCTTGACTCCCAGAAAGATTATTGTTATATTTAAAAAGGTCTGAAATCCAAGCCCCCATCGTCTAGTGGCCTAGGACACCTCCCTTTCACGGAGGCGACAGGGATTCGAATTCCCTTGGGGGTATGAAAAGAAGTCAGAGGAAGCTTCTGACTTTTCGGTTTTTTTCTCCCGTTGATGGCTTTTTGGTAGGGTGACGGTGAAAATTGTTCCTCGATCGATCTGACTTTCGACGCTAATTTGTCCATGATGACTGAGGGTAATCGCTAAAGCGATCGCTAATCCTAATCCTGTTCCCCCGGAAGTGGCGGAATTTTGTCGCGCAGGATCGAGACGATAAAAGCGATCAAAAATATGGGATAAGGCAGCCTCGGGAATACCGATTCCGTTATCTTTGACGCGTACCAGTAACACCGATTGTCGATCGCGTTTACTTTTTTCCAATTCCACTGCCACATTTTTAGGCTCAGATTCGGGCAAAAAAGCGTGTTTTAGGGCATTAGAAATTAAATTTGTGAATAAACGAGCTAATTGATCCCAATCTCCCTCCATAGTAAACATTTCATCGCTATAGGAAAAATCCTCTTGGTCCGGTTCCACAATCGACAAAGAAAGGCAAATTCCCTGCTTATCGGCGATTAAACGCTGTTCTTCCACCACTTCCATCAATAAAGCATCCAAAGGTACAGCTTGCTCGATCGGTTGGACGATGCCACTATCAGAACGGGCTAAAAAGAGCAGATCATTGACTAAATTGCCCAATCTTTCCGTTAAACGCTCGATCACCCGCAAGCGTTGATCGCCAGTTTGGGGATAAGCGATCGCCATTTGCACGTTAGTTTGGATAGTGGCGATCGGATTGCGTAATTCATGGGAAGCATCGGCGGTAAATTGTTTTAAACTCTGATAGGACTCTTTTACCGGTTGAATGGCTAAACCGGACAAAAACCAACCAATCCCGGCGACACTGGCAATCATCAGGCAAATTCCGACGATTAAATCCAATAATAGCTGTCTAATTGGTTTTGTCACCTCAAACCAAGGATGACTTACCCGCAGATATCCCAAAACATAATGATGGATTTCCACCCTTTCGGTTATTTGTCGCAGCAGACGATTATCGGATAAGCGAATAGTTTCCCCCTGACGGTGGGGATGGAGGGGAATATCTAAAGATTCGGCCAGAGTTGACCAAACTAGATTACCTTGGGGATCGAACCATTCCAAATCTATATGATCGTCCTCGACGGATTTACCCTGACTGGGAAAACTTGCGAGGGGATCGACGCGATAACGTCCTTGGTTCGGGGGAATCGATTCGATCACGAGGGAACGATTTACCACCTCAATGATGTGTTTGAGGGTATCATCAATGCGATCCACTAGGGTATGCCGCACATAAAAATACATTCCCGTAGCGAGAAAAAGCAGTAGTATGGCAGTGACAACAGTGTACCATAAGGCTAAACGGCGGCGAGTGGCTTGGAACACCGATAATCTATGGATTGGCTAGAGATTTTTAGGGCAATGTATCCTATTTTACAGCTTATTTGAGCGATTTATTATTGGAGAATAAATTATTTTTAGCCATAGGGAAAAACTGACGGTTGCCAAGAATAGCTAGACTTGAAGGCTCATAGTCCTTAAAAATTGCTGCTAACAAAAGTATTTTTAGATACATTCTTCTCAATAATTGTTTGAGTAGAACTACAAAAGCAGCCAAAGTGAATTATATTTAACCCTATGGCAACAAGGCTGACAGGAACGGCTAAAAATATTTTTGAGCTTATTTGAATTAATCACAACTATAAATAATGATGAATTTAAATTATTGGTTAATGAAATCGGAACCCGATGTCTATAGTATCGGGGATTTAAAAAAAGATGGTCAAACTATTTGGGAGGGAGTGCGAAATTATCAAGCGCGCAATTTTCTCCGTCAGATGAAGCGGGGAGATTTAGCCTTTTTTTATCATTCTAATACGACCCCGCCGGGGATTGTCGGCTTGATGCGCGTAGTGGAAACCGATATGATCGATCCGACACAATTTGATCGCAATAGTCCCTACTATGATTCTAAAGCCTCCCTGGATTGCCCGCGCTGGTGGACGGTTAAAGTTGAGTTCGATCGCCTTTTTCCCCAACTGCTGCCCCTGGGAATTTTAAAACAAAATTTTACCGCCGATGAATTATTATTAGTAAGGACAGGAAATCGTCTGTCAGTGATGCCTGTCAATCAAGCGATCGCAACAAAAATTCTCGCTTTAGTCGCTCGTCAAGGAGTATAAACTGTGAACCAGAAAGATGCTATTAATTTACTTTCCCTGATTGGGGGATTATTGGTCACTATTGTCATTTTAGCGGCCTTTAATGCCTATGTGATCATCACCCCCGGACAAGCGGGAGTTTTAAGTGTTTTAGGAAAGGCTAAAGACGGGGTTTTATTGGAGGGATTGCACTTTAAACCTCCCTTTGTTTCTAGTGTCGATATCTACGATGTTACGGTGCAAAAATTTGAAGTTCCCGCCCAAAGTTCCACTAAAGATTTACAGGATTTATCTGCTAGTTTTGCGATTAATTTTCGTCTCGATCCGACTCAAGTAGTGGCGATTAGAAGAACCCAAGGCACCCTACAAAATATTGTCGCTAAAATTATCGCCCCTCAAACCCAAGAATCCTTTAAAATTGCCGCCGCTAAAAGAACAGTAGAGGAGGCAATTACTCGACGCAGTGAGTTAAAAGAAGACTTTGATAATGCCCTATCGACTCGGTTAGAAAAGTATGGTATTCTAGTCTTAGATACCAGTGTGGTAGATTTGAATTTTTCTCCAGAATTTGCCCGGGCCGTCGAAGATAAACAAATCGCAGAACAACGCGCCCAAAGAGCCGTTTATATCACCCAAGAAGCAGAACAACAGGCCCAGGCAGAAATTAATCGCGCTAAAGGGAAAGCTGAGGCACAAAGACTATTAGCAGAAACTTTAAAAGAACAGGGAGGAGGATTGGTTTTACAGAAAGAAGCGATTGAAGCTTGGCGCGAAGGTGGGGCGCAAATGCCCCGGGTTTTAGTCATGGATGGAGCGGGAAAAAATAGCGTACCATTTTTATTTAATTATAGTGATTCTTTTTCAGAAAATACCCCCTAAATTCGGGTCTATTTAGCCTAATTATTTTCTCAAGATACAGTCTTTCCCATCAAGAGGAAGTGTTACCTAAATTTGGTAAGCTGTTGACTATCTAAATTACTCGTTAAGACTGCACGGGAGTTGGGAGCGCTGGAGAAGGAGTTTGAGTATAAGTCCACCTCACTTCTCCCCATTCCAATCCCATCCCACCATCCCCAACTCAATCAAACCTCTAACTACAAGAAATATGACCTTGGGGTGCTTTTCGTTCAAAAATAACTTGATCGTAGATCGCCGACGAGTGTAAAGTGCGTTAGAAGGCTACCAATTCTGTTAAAAAACCCAAATCAACAATCCGCACCCCACGCAGCAACTTTATTAGAACTCTTGCAAATTAATTATATGTTATAATGATGGGTTAACTAATTTTCCCCAAAAAATTAGTTAACCAGTACATTAGTCCTGAATGAAAACTTGAAGTTTAACTTTTAACTCA